>DASXQK010000156.1:0-5289 GCA_036493015.1 Dongiaceae bacterium
TCCATTCCTTCGATCTGATCCTGCGCGAATTGTCGGGCATGGATCAGTTCGTCTTCCAGGCCGGCGGTGGCGCCGATGCGGCCTATGCCAATTGCTGCGTGACGCGGGCCTATCACCAGGCGCGCGGCCAGCTCGAGCAGCGTAACGAGGTCATCACCTCGATCCAGGCCCATCCCTGCAATGCGGCGACAGCGGCCGCTGCGGGCTTCAAGGTCATTACCCTGCAGCTCGAGGAGAATGGCTACCCCTCGCTCGCGGCCCTCAAGGCTGCGATCTCGCCGCGCACGGCGGCGCTGCATATCGGCAATCCCGACGATATGGGCATCTACAATCCCGAGATCCGCGACTGGACGCGCCTCGTGCATGAGGCCGGCGGGCTCTGCTTCTACGACCACGCCAATTTCAACGGCGTGATGGGCAAGCTGCGCGCGCGCGATCTCGGCTTCGATGCCTGCATGTACATGCTGCACAAGACCTTCGGCGCGCCCAAGGGCGGCGGCGGACCGGCCGTCGGCGCCTATGGCTGCTCGCGCGATCTCGCAGCCTATCTGCCCACGCCGGTGGTTACCCGCAATAAGGACGTCTATCACCTCGACCAGGACCGGCCGAAAAGCACCGGCAAGATCCGCGAATACTGGGGCAATGTGCCCCAGATCATGAAGGCCTATGCCTGGGCGCGCGCCATGGGGGCCGAAGGCATCAATGAGGCGTCCGATCTCTCCGTGCTCGCCAACAACTACATGGACAAAAAGCTGGGCGAGATCCGCGGCCTCACCCGCTCCAATCCCCATATCGATTCATGGCGCATGGAGATGACGCGCTGGGGACTGGGCAAGTTGAAAGAGGAGACGGGTGTCGGGACCGCCGATGTCGCCAACCGCATGGCGGATTACGGTATCGATCCCTACTGGATGTCCCACGAGCCCTGGGTGGTGCCGGAGCCGTTCACGCCGGAGGCCGGCGAGATGTACAGCAAGGAAGATCTCGACCGCTGGGTCGCGGTGATCGCGGCCATCGTCGACGAGGCTTATACCAACGCGGCCAAGGTGAAGACGGCGCCCCATGCCCAGGCGATCCATCAGATCAAGGCGGGCCCGCTGGACGATCCCAAGCAATGGGCGATGACGTGGCGCGCCTACAAACGCAAGCATGGCCCCAAGAAGCAAGATGCCCAGAAAGCCTGAGCGCAAGCCGCGCGCGCCAGCCACGAGCACGCCCAGGCGTGCGGGGGCGGGAGCCGGGGCCACGCCCAAGCTCGCGGGAGCCGGCAACGCGCCGCGACGCACCCGGCGCCAGCGCGGCACAGGGGCAGCCTATGTCTATGACAGCCTCAAGGCGCAGATCCTCGATCTCGAACTGAAGCCCGGTACGCTGCTTGACGAGACGGTGGTGAGCCGCCAGTTCGGCGTCTCGCGCTCGCCGGTGCGCGAGGCGCTGATCCGTCTCTCCGCCGAAGGACTGGTCCAGAACCTGCGCAACCGGACCTCTATCGTGGCACCCTTCGATGTGGAGGCGCTGCCCGCTTATTTCGATGCCATGCAGCTTCTCTATCGCTTGACCGCCCGGCTTGCCGCCGGCAATGCCAAACCGAGCGGCCTCGAGCAATTGCGGCGTATCATGCACGACCACGAGACGGCGCTGCGCAAGGGTGATATGCGCGCCATGGTTCATCACAACCGCGATTTCCACATCGCGATCGCCGAGATGAGCGGCAACCCCTTCCTCGCCGGCTGGATGAGCGGGCTGCTCGACCAGGGCCAGCGCATCCTGCGGCTCTATGCCCGGCATTTTGGCGATCATCTTCCCGATACCCGCCTTAAATCCCATCGCGACATGCTCTCCGCGATCGCCGCCGGCGATGCCGACAAGGCGGAGGCGGCCGGCCGCGCCGATGCCCAGGCGCTGATCGACGATTTCAAGCGCAACCTGTCGGATCGCCCCGCGGCATTGCTGGAACTCCATACCAGCCGTCCACGGCGCATGAGCGATCGGTAGGCAGGCGCTCTACCGCCTTTCCTCCTCTCCCCCATAAAGAATGGGGGCGAGGGATAGTGGAAGCGACCCCTCGATCGAGCGAATCAGGACCGCCAGCCTACTTGTACACATGGAGTATACTATTGACTCGGCGGAGAAACCTGCGCGAACATTAATGCCAACGGGCGCCGCGCTTCCGGGGGCTATGGCGGCGGCCGAAGCCACGCGGCCAATAAAGGCGCGATCTCCGGCGCGCCACTCAGGGAGAAGCCTCATGCTCAGGAAATTTGTCTTGCCGTGCCTTGCTTTGCTCGCGGCGATGGCCTTCAACGTTTCGACCGGCCAGGCGAGATCGCTCGACGACATCATCAAGGACGGCACGATCCGCATCGGTATCAATCCGAACTTCCCGCCGATGAGCTCGCGCGGCGGTGATGGCAACTGGCAAGGTTTCGACATCGACGTCGGCAACAAGATCGCCGGCGCACTCGGCGTGAAGGTTGAATTCGTGCCGACAGAGACCCCGCAGCGCGTGCCCTTCCTGGTGGCCGACAAGATCGACATCTCCTTGGGGGCGCTTACCCGCACCGTCGAACGCGCCAAGCTGATCGACTATACCGTGCCGCTGCATACCGAGGTCATGGCGGTGCTGACCACCGACAAGGTCACGGCCGACGACTGGACGCAGTTCAACGATGCCAAATACACGCTGGCCGACATCCGCGGCGACTGGACGGTGGACTGGATCAAGCAGAACCTGCCGAACGCCAAGATGGGCCTGACCGACAGCATTGCCGACACGGTCCGCATGGTGGCCCAGGGCCGGGCTGACGCCATCGTCGAGAACATCGACTTCTTCATGGCCCAGACCAAGAATTACCCGGACGTGAAGTGGCGGGTGCTGCCGAAGCCGATCAGCGTCTCCTATGACGCCATCGGCGTGTCACGCGGGAACTATCCGCTGCGCGATGCGCTCAACATCGTGCTCTATGACCTGCACTCCTCGGAGTTCGTGAATCAGACCTGGGAGAAGTGGTACGGCGCGCCGATGCTGGCGAAGGTCGTGGCGAACCCGTACTTCTGATCGGGCCTAGCTGGAAACGAGGGGCGGGCCACCTGACCGTGGCCCGCCCCTGTCCGTTCTACAGCCTGCCGGCCTGACGCGTCCATGAACTACACCTTTCAATTCGGTGTCGCCTTCGCCCAGCTTCCGGGGTTGCTGCAGGGCGCCATCGTCACCTTCGAGCTGGGGCTGCTCACCTTCTGGGGCGGGGCGCTCATTGGCCTGCTCGGCGCTTCGCTCAAGACCTACGGCGGCCCGGTGTTGCGCCGCATCGCCGTCGTCTATGTCGTCTTCTTCACCAACACGCCGGCGCTGATCCAGATCTATTTCCTTTATTTCGGCCTGCCGGATTTCGGCATCCGCTGGGATCCCTTCACCTGCACACTGATCGGACTGACCCTGAACGCCGGTGCCTATATGACCGAGATCATGCGGGCGGGATTCCTCTCCGTGCATCGCAACGAGATGGAAGCCTCCGAGACGCTGGGCATGTCGCGCTGGCAGCAGATCCGCTTCGTCATCGTCCCGCATATTGCCAAGACGATCTATCCGGCGCTGGCCAATTTCTTCATCGTGATTTTGGTGATGGGCACGTCAGTGGGCGCGGTCATCGGCGTCAACGAGCTGACCGGCCAGGCCATCAATATCTCCACCGAGAACTATCGCTGGATCGAGATGTTCGTCGTGGTGGCGGGTATCTACGTCGTGCTGACCTTCGTCGCCAGCCTGTCGCTGGCATTGGCCGGCCGCTGGGCCTTCCGCGTCAAGGCGAAGATCTTCTGATGCTAACGATCATCCATCAGCTCCCGCGTTTCTTTTCCTCGGGCCATCTGGTCCTGCTGCTGGAGGCCATGGGCACGACGCTGGCGCTGACCACCATCGGCTGCATCACCGGTTTCCTGCTGGCCTTCCTTCTCGTGGTCCTGCGCCGCGGCGAAGGCATCCTCGCCTGGCCGTTTCGGCTGTTCGCCATCTTCTATGTCGAGATTTTCCGGCGCATCCCCTTTCTGGTGGTGACATATCTGGTGCTGTTCTTCATCCAGGCTTTTGTCTCCGACGCGTCCCTCTTCACCATCGCGGTGGTGGCGATCTGCATCTATGCCACCGCCTATACGGCGGAAATCATACGCGGCGGGCTCGAATCCGTGGCGCGCCAACAGGTCGAGGCGGCTACGGCGATGAACTTCAACCGCTGGCAGACGCTGCTGCGGGTGATCCTGCCGCAATCCTGGCCGGTCATCCTGCCGCCGGCGGTCGCCTTCGCCGTCGGCTTCATCAAGGACACCGCGCTGGTCTCGCAGGTCGGCGTATTCGAGCTCACCTTCCGCGGCAAGGAACTGAACAACGAGGGCTTTTCAGGCATCCTCGTCTTCGGCACGATCTCATTGCTGTATTTTGCCATGTCCTATCCCTTGAGCCGCGGCGGGGCATGGCTGGAGAAGCGACTTGCACCATCTGGAAATCAAAGAACTCGCCGCCGCCTACGGCAGTCTTAGCGTCCTCAAAGGCGTCAACCTCCAGCTCGCCAAGGGCGAGGTGGTGGCGTTGATCGGACCGTCGGGCTCCGGCAAATCGACGATCCTGCGGGTGCTGATGGGCCTGACCCATCCCACAGCGGGCTCGGTGCTGATCGACGGCACCGCCATCGACTATAGCCACCGAGCCAGCGTGCGCACGGCGCGCGATCGCATGGCCATTGTCTTCCAGCAATACAATCTGTTCCAGAACATGGATGTGCTGCGCAACGTCACCATTGCGCCGGTCAAGATCAAAGGCCGGCCGCACCGCGAAGTCGAAGCGGAGGCCGAGCGCCTGCTGGCCAAGGTCGGGCTTGCCGACAAGCATCGCTCTTATCCCGACGAGCTCTCCGGCGGCCAGCAGCAGCGTGTGGCCATTGCCCGCGCGCTCGCCCTCAAGCCGGAAATCCTGTTGCTGGATGAAGTGACGTCCGCCCTCGACCCCGAGCTGGTGAACGAAGTGCTGGATACCATCCGCGGCCTCGCCCGCGAAGGCATGACCATGCTGATCGTCAGCCACGAGATGGCCTTTGTGCGCGAGGTCGCTTCGCGCGTCGTCATGATGGACAAGGGCGTGGTCGTCGAAGAAGGCCCGCCCAAGCAGATCTTCGATTCCCCGCGCACCGATCGCGCCAGGGAGTTCGTGGGGAAGATCTTGCGGCACTGATTTCACCTCCCTCTTCGCCCTTTTGGGGGGAGAGGGTTGGGGTGAGGTGGGTGTTTAAGGCAGAGCGC
>DASXQK010000157.1:0-11487 GCA_036493015.1 Dongiaceae bacterium
ACACCATCAACTCCATTACCTCCATCGATCTCGATGCCATGGCGCCGACCCCCACGGTCGACGGCAAGGGAACCCATGGCGGCTATTGCGGGCCGGCAGTGAAGCCGATCGCCCTGCATATGGTGGCGGAGATCGCCCGCCCTCCGGAAACGAAGGGGATGCCCATCTCGGCCATTGGCGGCATCGGCACATGGCGCGATGTGGCCGAGTTCATCGCGCTCGATGCCGGCACCGTGCAGGTTTGCACCGCCGCCATGCATTACGGTTTCAAGATCGTCGACGACATGATCGATGGGCTCTCGAACTGGATGGACGAAAAAGGCTACGGCCGGATCGACGATTTCCGCGGCAAAGCGGTGGCGAACGTCACCGACTGGCAGTTCCTGAACATGAACTTCAAGACCATCGCCCATATCGACCAGGATCTCTGCATCACCTGTGGGCTTTGCCATATCGCCTGCGAGGACACCTCGCACCAGTCGATCGCCGCTGAACGGGTGGATGGCAAGCGACGCTACCGCGTCATTGACGAGGAATGCGTCGGCTGTAATCTGTGCGCGCATGTCTGCCCGGTCCCGGCCTGCATCACCATGGTGCCGGTGGAGACGGGCAAGCCCTATCTGAACTGGACGCAGCATCCAAACAATCCCATGCGGGCTGCCGCCGAATGAGATGATAATCAGTGCCAAGTTCTGCTCGGCGCCACTTCTTCTCCCTCTCCGCCCTTAGGGGGGAGAGGGTCGGGGTGAGGTGGGCCGTGGCGCAACACCGAGGTTCCCCCACCTCACCTCAATCCTCTCCGCCCCCGAGAGCGGAGAGGAAGGTCAATGACGGAGTGGATCGATGAGCACCAATATCCGGATCGACGGCAACCGCCTGTGGGACAGCCTGATGGAACTGGCAAAGATCGGCGCCACCGAGAAGGGCGGCGTCTGCCGCCTGGCCCTGACCGATCTGGATCGCCAGGCCCGCGATCTGTTCCAGAAGTGGTGCAAGGAAGCCGGCTGCACCATGACGGTCGACAAGATGGGCAACATCTTCGCCCGCCGGCCCGGCAAGGACAATTCGCTGTCCCCGGTAATGACCGGCAGCCACATCGATACCCAGCCAAGCGGCGGCAAGTTCGACGGCAATTACGGCGTGCTGGCCGGCCTCGAAGTGATCCGTACGCTGAACGATTTCAACTACGAGACCGCCCGGCCGATCGAGGTCGTCGTCTGGACCAATGAAGAGGGCTCGCGGTTCGCCCCGGCCATGGTCGCTTCCGGCGTTTTCGCCGGCGTGTTCGATCTGGATTACGGGCTCGCCCGCAAGGATGTCGACGGCAAATCCATGGGCGAGGAGCTGGCGCGCATCGGCTATGCCGGCGACGTGCCATGCGGTGGCCGGGAAATCGCAGCGTTCTTCGAGGCCCATATCGAACAGGGCCCGATCCTGGAGGCCGAGAACAAGACGATCGGCATCGTCCAGGGGGTGCAGGGTATCCGCTGGTACGAGGTGACGGTGACGGGGCAGGAGGCCCATGCCGGTCCCACCCCCATGCCGCGCCGCAAGGACGCCTTGGTCGGCGTGTCGCGCATGGTGAGCGCCGTCAACCGTATCGGCCTGGCGCGCCCGCCCTATGCCTGCGCTACGGTCGGCATGCTCCAGGTCTCGCCCAACTCACGCAACGTCATTCCGGGCAAGGTCTTCTTCACTATCGATTTCCGCCATCCCGATCCCGAAGTGCTCGCCGCCATGGGCAAGGAGATGGAAGAGGAGGCGAAGAAGATCGCGGCCGAGCTCAGGCTCGAGATCGACTTCAAGGAGATCTGGTACTCGCCGCCGGTCAAGTTCGCTTCCGAATGCGTCGCGGCGGTCAAGCAGGCAGCCGAAGATCTGGGCTTCTCCAACCGCGAGATCGTCAGCGGCGCCGGACATGACTCGGTCTATCTCTCCCGCGTGGCGCCGACCGCCATGGTCTTCGTGCCCTGCAAGGACGGCATCAGCCATAATGAAATCGAGGATGCCAAACCGGACGAGCTGGCCGCGGGTTGCGATGTGCTGTTGCGCGCCATGATGGAACGGGCCAACGCGCCGGCGAACTGAACCCGGCTGGGGGCGGGGCGATGGCGGCTAAGGCAAACCTCAAGGTCGTGTCCGATCACTCGCGCGCCGGCGATGCGCCGGCCATCGAGATTCGCAATCTCTCGCTGATCTTCGCGACATCCGACACGCCGGTCATCGCGCTATCGAATGTCGATCTCAGCATCGGCAAGGGCGAGTTTGTCTCCCTGATCGGCCCGTCGGGCTGTGGCAAGACAACGTTGATGCGCGTCGTCGCCGATCTCGAGCAGCAGACCGAAGGCGAGGTCACGGTCAATGGCGTCTCGGCGCGCGAGGCGCGTCTGGCGCGCGCCTATGGATATGTTTTCCAGGCGCCGGCTCTGTTCGCCTGGCGCAATGTGCTGCGCAACGTCACCCTGCCGCTGGAGATCATGGGCATGGGCCGCGACGAGGCGCTGCGCCGGGCGGCCATATATCTTGAGATGGTCGGCCTCAACGGCTTCGAGCGGAAATTCCCCTGGCAGCTCTCCGGCGGCATGCAGCAGCGCGTCTCCATCGCGCGTGCCCTCAGCTTCGAGCCGCATCTGCTGCTGATGGACGAGCCCTTCGGCGCGCTGGACGAGATAACCCGCGACCATCTGAACGAGCATCTGATCCGGCTCTGGGAGCAGACTCGCAAGACCGTGGTCTTCGTCACCCATTCGATCTCGGAGGCCGTGTTCCTCTCCACCCGCATCGTGGTGATGAGCCCCCGGCCCGGACGCATCATGCAGGTGATCGACAGCAGCCTGCCGGCCAAGCGGACCCTCGGTATCCGCGAGACGCCCGAATTCCTCGACATCGCCCATCGCGTGCGCGAGGCGCTGCGCGCCGGCCATTCTTATGATGACGACGGACATCGTTAGGGCCGCACCGGCGTCGGGCTCGCTTTGGCAGCGCCTGGCGGCGGGCCACAGCCTGCCGGTCGCTACCGTCGTTCTGATCGCCCTGCTGCTCTGGTATCTGCTCGCCATCGCGCTCAACGCGCCGCAGATCCAGGATCGCTGGAAGATGGCGGGCAAGACCGGCTCTGCCAGCGAGCTGATCGCCGCCACCTGGTCCATGGAGCGTCCGGTTCTACCGGTGCCGGACCAGATCGGCGCCGAACTGATCAGGACGGTGATCGAGGAACCGGTCACCAGCAACCGCAGTCTGCTCTACCATGCGTATGTCACGGCATCATCGACCGTGGTCGGCTTCGCGCTAGGCACGCTGCTGGGCATTCTGCTGGCGACCGGTATCGTCCATCTGCGCACCCTGGACAAGAGCCTGATGCCCTGGATCATCGCGTCCCAGACGATTCCGATCCTGGCCATCGCACCGATGATCATCGTGGTGCTGGGCAATTTCGGCTTCACCGGCCTGCTGCCGAAATCGATCATTTCCATGTATCTCTGCTTCTTCCCCATCGTCATCGGCATGGTGAAGGGGTTGCGCTCGCCCGACCCGCTGCAGCTCGATCTCATGCGCAGCTACAGCGCGAGCCGAAGCCAGGTCTTCTGGAAGCTGCGCTTCCCGGCTTCGGTGCCGTTTCTGTTCGCCTCCCTCAAGGTCGCCATCGCCATCAGCCTGGTGGGTGCCATCGTCGGCGAACTTCCAACCGGCGCCCAGGCCGGCCTCGGCGCGCGGCTTCTGACCGGCTCCTATTACGGCCAGACCGTGCAGATCTGGGCGGCGCTGCTCATGGCGGCTGCCCTCGGCGCCCTGCTGGTCTATGCCATGGCGCTGATCGAGAGCCTCGTGCTGCGGCGTATGGGCGTGCAGCGGGTGGGCGTGCAGCGATGAAGTGGCTTGCCGGTGTTGGCGGCCTGCTGATGGCGGCCGGACTTCTGCTGCCGGCGGGCGCATCGTCACAATCGCCGATCAGCCTGTGGCAATCCGCACCAGCGGCCCTGGTTTGCGCTTGGCTTGCCATCTTCGCAGCCATCGCCGCCGGATTTCCGGCGGAGCGCTCACCGGCGGGATTCTGGGGAAGATTGACGGGCCTGATCGGCGCCCTCGTCGTCGCCGCCAGCCGTTTCGGGCGGCTGGTCGGTGGCCCGGTTCCGCTGCTGGGCAGCCTGTTGCTGGGGGCAGCCTTGCCGCTGCTGGTTGTCAGCGGGCATCCTGGGATCGGCCTCTCGCTGCCTGGTCTCTGGTTCTATCTTCTCGGCCTCGCCCTCATCGCTTGGGAATCCATGGAATGGCTGGCCCACCACGGCGAGAATCATACCGCGGGGGCAGGGCCGATGGCCTTGGCCGCACCCCTGCTGTTCGGACTGTGGCTGCTCTATGTCTGGGAGATCGCGGTGGTGGGCTTCGGCGTGCCGCAGATCCTGCTGCCGGCACCCCATCAGATCGGCCATCAGCTGGCGAGCCAGGCGCCGCTTCTATGGGGCGATTTTCGTCAGACATTTTTGAAGGCGGTGCTGGCTGGCTGGGCCGCTGGCTGCAGCCTCGGCTTTATCGTGGCGGTTCTGATCGACCGGATACCCTTCCTGCAACGCGGCCTGCTGCCCCTCGGCAATCTGGTGAGCGCCGTGCCGGTGGTGGGGATTGCACCTATCATGGTGATGTGGTTCGGCTTTGATTGGCCCTCCAAGGCCGCGGTCATCGTCGTGATGACTTTTTTCCCCATGCTGATCAACACAATCGCCGGCTTCGCCCAGGTCGACGCCGTGGGCCGTGACATGATGCGGGCCTATGGCGCCTCCTATTGGCAGAGCTTTTTCAAACTCCGCCTGCCCACTGCTTTACCTTTCATTTTCAATGCCCTGAAGATCAATTCGACGCTCGCCATGATCGGGGCCATCGTGGCGGAATTCTTCGGCTCGCCCATCGCGGGCATGGGATTTCGCATCAGCGTGGAGGTTGCGCGCATGGATGTCGATGTGGTCTGGGCCACGATCGCTGTTGCCGCGCTGGCCGGCTCTCTGTTCTATTGGCTTATCGCGTTAGTGGAGCGGGGGCTCACATTCTGGCACCCCTCCTATCGGGAATAACCTCGCGTCACAAAGAGGGAGTTGAACAATGAGAAAACTGCTCGCAGCCGTCGCCATCATTATCGTGGGCGGTCTGGCTGCCTGGTATTTCACCACCCGCCAGGCCGCTCAACCGCCGGCTGCCTCCACCACCATGTCGAGCACGACCAATACGGCGCCGGCCGCCTCGACCACCATGACATCCACGACGACGACGCCACCGGCCACGCCCGCCACCCTGCAGAAGCTGACGCTGCAGCTGAAATGGGTAACCCAGGCGCAGTTCGCCGGTTATTACGTCGCCAAGGACAAGGGCTACTACAAGGATGTCGGACTCGACGTCGACATCAAGCCGGGCGGACCGGACATCAACCCCAGCCAGGTGATCGGCGGCGGCGGTGCCGACGTGGTCATCGACTGGATGCCTTCGGCGCTGGCGACCCGCGAAAAGGGCGTGCCGCTGGTCAACATCGCCCAGCCGTTCCAGAAGTCGGGCATGGAGCTGACCTGCCGCAAGGAAACGGGCATCGCCAAACCGGCTGACTTCAAGGGTCATACCCTCGGTGTCTGGTTCGGAGGGAACGAGTATCCGTTCCTTTCCTGGATGAGCACGCTCGGGATTCCCACCACCGGCGCGCCGGATGGCGTGACCGTGCTGAAGCAGGGCTTCAATGTCGATCCGCTGCTGCAAAAGCAGGCCGATTGCATCTCCACGATGACCTATAACGAGTACTGGCAGGTCATCGACGCCGGGATGCCCGCCGATCAGCTCGTCGTCTTCAAATATGACGATGAGGGCGTGGCTACCCTGGAGGACGGGATCTATACCCTGGAGAAGAACCTCAAGGATCCGGCCGAGGTCGACAAGCTGGCTCGCTTCGTGAAGGCCTCGATGAAGGGTTGGGACTGGGCGGCGGCCAATCCGGACGATGCCGCCATGATTGTTCTGAAGAATGACACGACGGGCGCGCAGACCGAACATCACCAGAAGCAGATGATGGGCGAAATCGCCAAACTCGTCGGGACCAACCCGAAAGGGACCGGCTGGCTCGATCCCGCCGCCTATGACCGCACGGTGAAAATCCTGCTGTCGGGCAAGTCGGATCCGGTCATCACCAAGGAGCCGACCGGCGCCTGGACTCACGACGTCTTCGATAAGGCTGCGGCGATGCAATAAGCCGCAACCAGCGGCGAGAGCGGAAAGGGGGCTGAACAGCCCCCTTTCTTTTTGTCTGTCTTTTCGCTTGGCGGTCCCGTGCATTGCCACCACCCCCGGTTGCGGTTAACGTCGCCGCCGGGGTAAGGGGAGAATTATCATGATCCGGATTGTTTCTGTCGTTGTTGTGGCGCTGGGCGTCGTGATGTTCGGTTTTTGCGGTCCCGCCGGTGACAGCCGGCAGAGCCATGCAATACCGACACCTTTCCAGTCTGCCGACGCACCGCTCCTGCTGGCTGGGGAGTTCCCCTGGCAGCAAAAGGGCCACTGAGGAATTTCAGCGCTCCCGGTTCACCGAGAGCCAACAATCTGGCCCTATACTTCCTGGATTATGTCGACAGGGGGTTGGCCATGAAACCTGTTCGCCTCGCCATCGCGGCGCTGTTGTTTGTGCTATGCGCAGGTACAGCCGCCCATGCCGCCGACATGGGCAAGATCAAGCCGCAGATCTGCGGGTCGCGTGCGACCTGCCGGATGAGCGGTCTGAAATCGGCAGGCAAATCCGATTCCGGCATGCCGCTGTTCGTGGCGGAGCTGCATTTCGGCCTCGCCGACAAGCCGGATGCCAGTCCGCAAGAAGGCTGCCACACCGAAAATGGCGACAATGACGGCGGGGTCGAATACTGGCTGATCGAGGGCGAGAAGCCGCGTTTGCTCGTGGCGCTCTGCAATGATGGCTATGGCGCCGCCGGCGTGGGCCATGACGAGGTGCATATTGGGCCCAATCGATTTACCCATATGCAAGACGGCGGCTCCAACGACCGCTGGGAGAATATCGACACGATCTCGTTGGCGCCGCCGCACACCCTGCGCAGTGAGTTTTGCGGCTTCCGCGGCACCGATCCGAATTACGGCGTCTACGGCGTCGTCGAAGTTCCGCATATGGCGGCAAATGAATTGGCCATCGATGACAGCATCCAGACAGGTGACGATGGCAATGGCGACAGTGACGACCCCTGCACGGCGCTGAGAAAGCGCATCGGCAAGCCGGTCGAGAAAGGTTATCTGGGCGGAATCAGCGTCCCGTTCGCCAGCACGGATACAGGTTCGATTACTGGGAATGCTCTACCGGAGAAAGGCACGGCCCTTGGGAGTTGCGCTTCGGTTTGGGAGCTCGACGGCAAGAGCGGCAATCTTGTCCATGGCAAGGGCGATTCCGCGCGGCAGGCGGAACTTCGTTTCGTCGGCGATTTCCAGAATCTGGTGGTGCAAATATATGACCCGCGACGCGACCACGGCGCGCCGCAGTCCTGGGTCAATACCGATCATCTGGAACTCTGGACGACGACTCTGGAAGGCTTCAGCAGCCACGTCGATCCTAAGGCGGCAATGCAGATCGGCATCGACCTCGATGGCCAGATCCATACAGGGCAAGGCAAGCCCGTGTTGCCGAGCGTTGAACGCTGGGAAGCCACCGACGAGCAAAACCGGCCCGTAATCGTGCTGAAACTACATTGGCCGAGCCAGGATGACCTCGCCGCCGGCCTCGCCATCGCCTATTCGGAGGCCGAGAGCGGCCGGCAAGAACGCATTTATGCGACCACGCAGATCGTCAAGAATCGGCCGCTTTATTTGCCGAGCGTCATGGTGGTCCCGGTCGCCTGCGGCGCCGTCAATGGACGCTGGGATGTGACCGGTAATCCCGGCCTGCTGGAGCCGCAGGGGGAATAACCAGCCGATGGCGACGATCGACACAATCGTATTGTGGCGGCCAGTGGGACCGGAAGAGCTTCGTCTCATGGAAGCGACCGGCATGACGGCATTTCCGCCGAGACTGCCCGACCAGCCGATCTTTTACCCCGTCTTGAGCGAATCTTATGCGATCAAGATTGCGCGCGACTGGAATGTCAAAGCGAGTGGCAAGGGCTATGTGATGCGCTTTTCGGTCCGCCGCGATTTCCTGGCGCGCTACACGGTTCAGGAAGCCGGCGGCCACGATCATCTGGAATACTGGATCCCGGCCGAAGACCTGCCGGCATTTAACGCAGCCATCGTCGGCGTGGTTAGACGAAAACGTGGTCCGTGCGGAAGATCGGATAAAGATTATAGCGCTCGTCCCAAGACTCATGCCGCCGGTTGAAGAATTCCAGCCGCGCCGCCGGGCTCGCGGCAAAGGCCGGGTCGTTGGCGAGTTTCGTCTTGAACTCGGCGGCGCATTGGGGATCACGTGCCAGCATCTCGCGGGCGATCTGCTCGGCGACATAGGGTTCGAAAGATTCCTTCATCTCGAAGCATGAATTGAAGAATCCCCAGGCGGCGAGGGAGTCGGCCGCGGTCGGCTCGAGAAGCGCCATGGCGAGGCGCGCGAGGGCCTGCTTCGTGGGCACGAACAGCGATCCGGCGAGAATGGTCTGCTGTTCGGCGCTCCAGGCACCGGCGAGTTTGACCCGGGTGCGACCCTCGAAGGGCGCCCCGGCGAAATTCACTTCGTTCGCCCGGAATACTTCGACGTTGGCCTTTTCGTGGGTCTTTCCCAGCCGCATGGCGGCGATGCCATGCAAAGCGAGCTTGCCGCCGATCAGCTCGGCATAGCCTGCGGGAATCACATAGCCGCCGCGTGGCGTGGCGACGACTGCGGCCGGTTTCAATTGCCGGCGAAAGGGCACGCGCCAGATCTGCGGCGTTGCGGGATCGTAGACGGTGACAAGGTCGCCGGAGACGTTCGATTTGTCGCGGGTATAGGCGTAGCCGCGGTAATCGATCATCTCGATACTGGCATCGGGCACGGCGGCGCGCTTTTTCATCACGCCCGGCCGGGTAGGCTCGTTCCAGCCCGCGGTCATGTCCAGCACGACCTCCTTGCCGCGCAGATCCTCGGCATCGGCCGCCTTGGCATCGGCAAGCCAGCGCTTGCCATGCTTGGCTGCGAGTTCGATCAGACCGAGGCAGGTATTGCGCATGACTCGCACCCGCGTCGGGTAATCCTTCCAGGAGTGCACCTCGACCAGCACCGTCAGGCGGTTGCGCATGGCGTAGTAGCCGGTGGAAAAACGCGGCGTATAGACGGTGAGCTGGAAACCCGAGGCGGGGTTATCCTGCTCGACGAAATCGGGATAGAAGGGCAGCGGCAGCGAGCCCTGGGCGGCCAGTCTGACGATCAACTCGTCGCGCAGCTGCACCCCGTGGGGCCTCAGGCGCTCATCACCAATATGGATGGGCTCGGCTTGCAGCGAGATGTCCGGCTCGAAATCGGCGCCGTCGGTCACATGCAGATCGCCGCAGATTAGCGGATCCCATTCGTTGATCAGGCGCAGCATCGCCTGCATCTCGGGCTCTTCAGCCTTGGTGTAGTCGCGGTTCAGGTTGAGATTGCGCGAGGTGGTGCGCCAGCCCGTCTCTTCCGGGCCGCGCTGGTTCGGCCGGTTCCAGCACGCGAAGCGCTCATGGCCGTCGGCATTGAAGGCGGGCACGAACAGGACCGCGAGATTGTCGAGCACATCTGGTGCGATGCTGCCCTGAAGGATGTCGCGCAGGGAGATGAAGCCGGCATCCTTGCCGTCGCTCTCGCCGGGATGAACGCCGCCCTGCAGGTAAAGCAGCGGAATGCCGCGGCGCTTGATCTCATCGGGTGAGAGCGCGCCGCTTTTCGAGACGACCAGCGCCCGCATGATCCGGCCTTCGCCGGAGCGCCCATATTCAAAGCTGCGCACCGCATCGGGCCAGGCCCGGGTAAAGGTCTCGGCCAGCGCCTCGACTTCATCGAGGCGGCCGGTCTGGCGGAATTGCGATTTCTCGGCGATGGTCTGGAGATCGGCTGCGGTCATGTTCCAACTTGCCTTGCTGTTGGCTCGAAAGTCATCAGGCCCGAGAGCCATGCAGCATTACAGCACTTCGAACAATGCGGAGTCGACATAGAGGACAAGCAGCGGCGATCCATCGGGCGGCAAGGTCTTGCGGGTGTAATCGAACCGCGACAGGCTCTGGCGCTTGTCGACCGTCTGGCCGTTGGGCGCCATGAAGCGGTAGTCGACGCGCAGGCTGGGGCTGCCTCCCCTACCGCCTCCCGGATAATACCTGGTCTTGACCAGGGCCGCGGGCAGCAGCCCGCCTTCCCCCGTCAGTCGAGCTTCCTTGCCCGCGCGGCGCGACTGGATCCAGCTCATCATTCCGTAAAAGGCGCCCACGAACAGAAGAAGCGGGCCGCCGACCAGGTAACCGAAGTCAAGATCGTCATCGGCTTCGGGCAAAGGGGAGTCCGGGGTGACGGCGAATTTGTCCGGAGCGCCGGGAACATAGGTGATCTGCCACGGCTTGTTGTCGCACATGTCGGACAGCGTCTGCGGGGCGTAATGCTCGTAGGTCTTGCCTTCCGTCCGGTAGACGAAATGGGGAACCGATGTGGCCGTGCCGTCGCAGCCAGCGACCTTGGCGTCGACCGTCACCAGAGAGGCCTCGAGGTTCGCGCGCTGTTGATGCAGATAAATCTCGATGGCGCCCACCACCAGGCTCATGCCCAGCCCAGCGATGAGCAGTACCCACATGCCCCAGCGGATGAACTTGCGCACGCCGCGGCTGGCCTCGGCGGCGAAAGGACCTTTACCGGTGACGAAGTCGCGGTTCGCCTTGCGGAGGAAAACGACTGTCGCAAGATCGGGCAGCGGCGTCAGCGCACGCGGCACGACCATACTGCCTGAAGTTTCGCTCACGGAAGACTTCCCCGCTTGGCCATATCCTGCGTAATCGGCCCGGCGCAGTGTGGCCAGAGTAACTGCCGGAGTCTATCGACCTCATAAAGGATGAGCGCTCGGGCGCCAGCTCGCTTGGCATCGCGCCGCTCTGCATGGCCTTCACCAGCCCAGCGACGCAAAGGCGCACTGCCTCTACAGCACCTGCCAGAGTCTTTCGTCGCCGTAGAGAATCAGGATTGCCTCGCCCGAGGCAGGCGGTGTCTTGAAGTTTCGGGCCGTCCTGCCGGCATTTTTACTGCCGGCAATGACATGGCCATCCGGCGTGGTGAATCGGCATTGCACTTGAAGCGAGTTGCCGCCTTTGGCAGCGCGCAGTCTCGCCGAAATAATCTCACCAGGCAAAAGTCCCGCTTCGGCCGCGAACCGCGTCTCGCCGCTTCCACGATTGCGGAAGTAAAAGGCGATGCCGAGATCGAGAAGGGCGGGCAGAAACAGGGCCGGACCGAGCTGGCGCATCCAGTCGTTATCCGGGGGCAGCGGGTGCCCCAGGAATAGTTCAGGCTGGTAGGCGATCAAGGTGACCACGATCGCGGCAATG
>DASXQK010000158.1:0-14207 GCA_036493015.1 Dongiaceae bacterium
CCCAGTTGATCTGCCGCAGAGCGGCGAATTGGCGACCCCGCCGCCGGGCGAACCGGCAATCTACCGCAGGGCGAGCTGGGCTATACCGGCCGCGAGCAGTACCGGCAAGGGATTGAGTTTGGGAAACAGGGTGAAGATCAACCCGCAGGCCAGGGCGGTGACCCAGACCGAGAGCGAGCCCGAGGAGGAACGCAGCACGGTAAACGCGCTCGAAAGGATCAAGCCGGCGGCAATGGGCGCCAGGCCGCGCTCGATCGCGCCATGCCAGACATTCCCCTCGTAACGTGTCCAGGCATGGCCGACCCCATAGGCGAGGATCGAGGTCGGCAGGAAGAAGGCAAGTGAACTTACGATCGCGCCGCCCAGCCCGCCGACCCGCCAACCGATGAGGGTTGCCAGCAGCGATCCCGGTCCGGGGGCAGCACGGGAAATCGCGAACAGGTCGACGAATTCCCGCTGGCTGACCCAGTGATGAAGCTGCACCACCTGGGCATCGATGCCGGCCACGACACTCTGCCCGCCACCGACGGCGACCAGCGATAGCGGCAGGAAGACAAGGATGAGTTGCCAATAGATGTTTTCATCCATGATCGGGAGCTCCCGCAACGCTCTGCCGGCGCCGCGCGACAAGCGTGCCGATCAGGCCGATGGCCAGCACCACCGGAATCATCGGCCAGCGCAGCACGCCCACCAAAGCGAAGACGGTAATTATGACCAGCGGCGCCAGGCGGTTCTTCGCCGTGGCATTGCGCGCCGCGCGCAGGACCATGGAAAGCGTCATGCCGACGGCGCCGGCTGCCACCCCCTCCAGTAGATTATGCACCCAAGCGACATCGCCATAGCGGCGAAACAGCTCCGTCAGCACGACGATGATCGCCATGGGCGGCAGAAGCAGGCCGCCCACGGCAATCATGCTGCCGACCGGCCCGCGGAGTTTCTGGCCGATATAGACGGACAGATTCACGACGTTCGTGCCGGGCAGCATCTGCGACAAGGTCAGGCCGCTGAGGAATGAATCCTCCGCCAGCCAGCGCCGGCGGCCTACCACCTCGCGATACATCCATGCCGACAGTCCGCCGCCGAAACTGGTGACGCCGATGCGCACGAACAGCGAAAGAATGTCGCGCAGCGAGACCGGCGAGACGGGGGCCGGCGAAACGGGGGCCGGCGGTTCCGCCCCTCCGCCTTCGCTCACCGCGCCACCGGCAGTTCGGCCGGTTCGGTCCTGGGCCGTTCGGCCCTGGGCGGTTCGGCCTTATCGGCCTCGATGCGCGCTTCCGCCTGGTCCAGCACTGCCTGGCGCCGGCGCGCGGCAAAGGCCGACATGCCGATGGAGATCGCGGCACAGGCAAGCAGGCCGGCGGCAATGGGACTGCGCAGGAAGACCAGCGGATCGCCGCCCGAGATCGTCATCGCCTGGCGGAAGGACTGTTCCAGGGTATGGCCCAGGATCAAGCCGAACAGCAGCGGGGCCTTGGGGATGTCGAGCTTGCGGAAGGCATAGCCGACCAGCCCGAAGCCCAGGGCCATGAACATGTCGAAGGTATCGTAGTTGAAGGAATAGACGCCGGCCGAGGCGATCCCCAGGACGATGCAGAGCAGGATTCCCGGCGGTACATAGAGAATGCGCGCCAGCACGCCGACCAGCGGCAGGTTCAGCACAAGCAGCATGATGTTGCCGATGTACATGCTGGCGATCAGGCCCCAAACCAGATCGGCATGGGTCTGGAACAGCATGGGCCCCGGCTGGATGCCATACATGATGAAGGCACCCATGATTACGGCCGTGGCGCCCGATCCCGGTACGCCAAGGGCCAGCAGATGCACGAAAGCGCCACAGGTATCGGCGTTGGTGGCGGCTTCCGGTGCCGCCACGCCCTGGATCGCGCCATGGCCGAATTCTTCCGGATGCTTGGCAACCTTCTTTTCGAGCACATAGGAGAGCATGGCGGCAATCGTGCCGCCGAGACCGGGCGCCGCCCCACAGAAGAATCCCACGCCGGCGCCGCGGAAGATCGCGGGCCAGGCCTTGCGCCATTCTTCGCGGGTAAACCAGAGCCGCCCCTGGACGCGCACGATATGGAGGGTTCCTTCCATGGTGCCTTCCACCATGCGGCTGACCTCGGAGATGGCGAACAGGCCGACCACGACGACGAGGAAGTTGATCTTGTCCTGCAACTCCACCACGCCGAAGGTGAAGCGGGGAATGCCGCTTTGCAGATCGATGCCGACAGTGGCAAGGCCGAGACCGATGAACGTAGACATCAGGCCCTTGGCCAGCGAATTGCCGGTGAGCGCGCTGACGGTCGAGAGCGCAAAGAAAATAAGGCCAAAATATTCGGTCGGACCGAAATGCAACGCTAATGCCGCCAGCGGCACCGCCATGAAAGCAAGCGCCGTCACGCCGATCGTGCCGGCGATGAAGGAACTGATGGCGGCGATCGCCAGGGTCGACGCGGCTCGCCCTTTTTGCGCCAGCGGATAGCCATCGAGTACCGTCATCACCGCGGCGGCATCGCCGGGCGTATTCAGCAGGATGGCAGTGACCGCGCCGCCATACATGCAGCCGTAGTAGATGCCGGCCAGCATCATCAGGGCGGTGGCCGGATCCATGCCGAAGGTGACGGGGATCAGCAGAGCGATGCCGGCCGAGGGGCCGATACCCGGCAGATGGCTGATCATCGTGCCGATGAAGACGCCGATCAGCGTATAGAGCAGGTGGGTCGGCGTGGCCGCGACCGCGAGCCCGTGGAGAATACCAGAGAGGCTGTCCATACCGGCGCCCCTAAAAGCCCAGCGGGCCGCGGGGCAGCGGCACGCCCAGCAGCAGCGAGAACAGCGCATAGACCACGCCGGCGAAACCGATGGCGATGAACACATTCACGACATGACGTCCGCGATGAAAATAGCTCAGCAATGCGAACAGGAAGACCGGTGTGGCGAGCAGATATCCCAGCTGCTCGAACACCGCGTAGTAGATGGCGGTCCAGGCGACCATGCCGCCCAGGATGATCAATTGATGGCGGTTAACCGGCGCGGCCGCGTGGGCCGGCGCTTCACCCGCCGTCATTGCCCGCCGCTTCTTGCGGATTTCCAGGAACAGCAGAAGGCCGGAGAGGATCAACCCGCCGGCGACCAGCGCCGGGAAAGCCTTGGGACCCAGCGGATCGCCGATGCGATTGGTCGGCAGATGAAGATCGGACCAGAGATAGAGCAATGCACCGGCAATGACGCAAATCGCCAGGATCGCATCGGCCTTGAGCGCCCTCATGTTCCCTCGCCCAGAAATTTTATGCCGATGGGCTCTCGCATGTTTGTCATGCTTGGTGAGAGCCGGCCCACCGGCGATGCTTAGCTTGCCGAAGCGGGCGGCCCCGCTTTCGCAACAGGCCGCCCTGCTTTAGCTACTTCGTCTCGTAGCGGCCTTCCTCGACCACCTCGGCGATCGTGCCGTCGGGGGCGCGGAATTTGAGAGCGCCGGTGCCGGGCGGCGACAGGATCTCGCCACCATATTCCTTGATCTTCCTGGCAGCCTCGTCCTGGTCCTTGACCGCAATACCCCAGTGATGGAGCCGCGGGCCGGGGCCGGCGAGTTGGGCCTCCGGCGAATCCTCGCTGTCATAGATCATAAGGGCCAGATCGATATGGCCGTCGGTCAGATGGCGAGAAATATGCGCGCCATTGCGCCCGGTCTTCAGCTCCTTGAAGCCGAATACCTGGGTATAGAACTTCGTCGCCTTGTCGAGGTCATCGACCTTGATGGCGAGGTGGACGATTTGTGGCATGGATATCTCCAGTTGAGGGCTAAGGGTGATGTAGGTTCGCTATTTGGCGAGGCCAAGCTGCTTCAGGAGTGCGCCAAGCTGGGTCTGCTCCTGATCCAGGAAGACCTTCAGGTCCTTGCTGTTCTTGTAATCCTGGGTCCACAGGTTGCGATCGGCGGCGGCGGCCCATTCCGGCGAGGATGTCGCCTTGCCCAGCGCATCGTCCCACCAGGCGATTTGCTCCGGCGTCATGCCCTTCGGGCCGACCAAAACGCGCCAAGTGGCGAACTCGACGTCGATACCCTGTTCCTTCCAGGTGGGAACATCGGCGAGCGCGCCCTTCTGACGGGTCGCCGCAGGCAGGGCGATCATGCGGACCTTGCCCGCCTGGGCGGGCCCCAGCACCACCGCCGCCGGCGTCACGGCCACGGTGATATGGTTGCCCATCAAGGCTGTCGCCGCCTCGCCACCGGAATCGAAGAAGACGATCTTGAGCTTGGCGGGATCTTCGCCGGCCGCCTGCAGCACAAGAGCGGCGGCGATATGGCTCTGGCCGCCCGGCGAGCTGGAGACGCCGACGCTGACGCTGCTCGGATCCTTATGCAGCATGGCCACAAGATCCTGGCCGTTCTTGATCGGCGAATCTGCCGCAACCGAGAAGATGATCTGTTCGGTCAGCAGCTGCGCCAGCGGCGTGACATCGTCCAGGCCGATCTCGCTCTGCCCCGTCAGCCGGTTGGTGATCAGCGGCAGGGCCTGCACGCCGACATAGTGGCCATTGCCCGGATGGGTATTGGCATAGGCAATTCCGACCGTGCCGCTGCCGCCCGGCTTGTTCAGCACGGTGATGGGCTCGGGCGAAAGGTTCTTCTGCTGCATCACCGCTTGCAGGGTACGGCCGGCAAGGTCGAGCCCGCCGCCCGGGCCGCTGGGAACGATGATCTCGATCGGCCGCGTCGGCTTCCAGTCATCGGCCAGCGCCGTGCCTGAAAGACCGGCGAGCGCCAGGCCCGCGGCAATCGCGATCGCGCCAAGGTAGTCCTTTGTTTTTCTCATGGGTGCCCTCCACTCCGCTTTTGGTTAAAAGTTGAATTGGTCGAAGGTCGGCTCGGCGAACAGCGCTTCCAAAGCGACCGGGCCCTTGATCAGCCCGTCGGCCTCGGCATAGCGGATCAGCGTGGTGAGTTCGTTGCGGTTGCGCTCGATGCCATAGGGCCAGATGTCTTCGCCCATCAGGGCGCGCAACCGGCTCATCTCTTCCGCGATCCAGGGATGGATGATGGCCAGCGTATCCATGCGGCCCAGATCGTCGATCGCAAGCCTTCTTGCTTTTGAGAAAGCGGCGAAGACATTCATCGGCAACCAGGGGTGCTTCTCCACCAGCGAGCGGCGGATGCCGATGACATGCATCAGCGGAAACAGCCTGGTTTTGCGGTAATAGTCTTCTTCGGCCTTGCGGTAGTCGGCGAACAGGCGGCGAATCTGCCCGTTGCCATTCGCGCTCGAAGGTGCGCGCGGCGCGATCACCGCATCCAACTCGCCCGCCGCCAGCATCGTCGCCAATGTCTGTTGCGGCCCGATGAAATCGATGCGAATACCGTTCTGCAGATTGAGCGGCATACGAGCACTGCGCCCGGGCTGTTCCAGGCCGCCCATATGCCAATGAACATCGCCGCGTCCGACGTCGTATTCGTCGGCCAGCATGCCGCGCACCCAGACGCCTGCGGTCTGCTGGAAATCCGGCACGCCGATGCGCTTCTGTCTCAGCGCCTGCGGGCTCTCGATCCCCGCATCGGCACGGATATAGATCGCAGAATGACGAAACGCGCGGGATACAAAGGCGGGAATGCCAACGTATTTGCTGTCGCCCCGCGCCGTCGTCAGCAGATGGGTGCTGAGCGAGAGTTCAGCAATGTCGAATTCCTGGTGGCGGAAGGCGCGCTGGAAGATCTCCTCCGGCGATCCTGGAATGAGGGTAAGACGCACACCATCGACCGCGACGCGGCCATCCAGGATGGCGCGGCTGCGGTCGATGTTCTGGCAGGCGAGCGAGAGTTCCAGCACCGGCTCTGTTCCATCTTGCGTCCGCGGATTGCGACAAAATCGCGGACAAGTTTCCTCGTTCGCCGAATCGACATGCGAAGCGGCGCCGCCAAAATCCCTGGTTCTGCAGACATTGCGGGATCACCCCGGCAGGCAGCGATCCCGTCCATCCAAGCCTGACCGCCAGCGCTTTATTCGATCAGCCGCATCTCCGGCTTCTTGCGCTGACGCTCGGGTACCGCCTCGGCGAGATCGTCGAGGGCGCGCAGCATGCGCTGCTTGCCGTTGGCGACATGATGGAAGGCCCGGCCATAGCTGAGCGAGCCATCCTTCGCCTTCAGCGCCGCGACGATGTCGCGATGTTCCTTGTTCGATTCCAGCAGCGCGTTGCGCTGCACCAGACCATGGGTGCGGAACAGGTGAAATTCTTTCACCAGGCCGCGATAGAGCTTCAACAGCCGGCCATTGCCGGTAGAGCGCACGATGTAATCGTGGAATTCGAGATTGAGCGGATAGAACCGGCCGAAATCCGCCGTCTCGGCCGCCTGTTCCATCTCCTCGACGAAGCCCTCGAGCCGCGCCATGTGCTCGGCGGTGAGTAGCGGCGCCAGCAGTGAAGCGGCCAAACCGGTGAGGCCGGCGCGCAAATCATAGACCTCGATCGCATCGGCCCTGGTCAGCTTGCGGATAAAGACGCCGCGATTGGGAATGAGATGGACGAAGCCGAGTTCAGCCAGTGCCCGGCAGGCTTCGCGCACCGGCCCGCGACTGACCGCGAGCTTGTCGGCCAACAGCTTTTCATTCAGCCGCTCGCCGGGCCCAAGCTCGCCGCTCAGGATCATTCGCTCGATCTCATGCTGAACGACGGCCGTCAGCGAATGTGCTTTCAACGCCGCGACCGTGGGCATGGATGGCGTGTCGTCCGCGCTCATGGGCGAAGTGTCCAATGTCTTATGTCAACTGTCAACACTTTGGTTTGATCCTGCAAAACCTCGAGCTTCTCATGGTAAAGCGGCCTATTTTCAGAGAGTTAGGGAATTTCGGGCCGTATCTTGCCCTGCCCAAGTGCCTGCTCCGTGATATCATGAGTCTATGTACTGTGCAGGCCTGCCTGCCATAAGGCCGAGATTCCGGCGGAGGTGGTTCGGGCTTCTGGCCGCCCTGCCCCTTCTATGGGCCGGAGCCGGCCGCGCCCAAGATGCGCTGGTGGGGCAGCTGTTGATTGCCTCAACACAGATAACGCAGGCGGTGTTCAGCCACACTGTCATCCTGATCGTCCAGCACACCGACCAGGGAGCGCTGGGCATCGTCATCAACCAGCCCTTCGAGCAGAAATCGATCGCGAGCCTGCTCGCCGATATCGGCAAAAAAGATGACAGCGTCCAGGGCAGTATCGAAGTCTTCGCCGGCGGGCCGATGGAGCCGGGTGTCGGCTTCATCGTCCACAGCATCGAATATCATCGCGTGGAAACCCAGCCGATCGATTCCCATATCGCGCTGACCGCAAGCACCGAGGTGCTGCGCGACATGGGTCATGGCAGGGGGCCGAAGAAAAGCCTCGTTGCCTTCGGTTATGCCGGCTGGGGTCCGGGGCAGCTCGAGGTCGAACTGGCGCGCCATGACTGGATCACCATTCCTGAGGATCCCGTTTTGCTGTTCGACGACGACCGCAAGAAGGTCTGGGACGACGCCATGGCTCGCATGGGCCAACCGCTCTAGCCCCTCGGACTCGATTCAGCGCTGCTTCATCAGGCGCTCGAACAACATCAGCAGCGGCAGTATGGCAAGAAAGCAGGCGGCACCGAAGATGACCGAAGCCGTGGTGCCGCCGGTCACATCGCGCAGATATCCGGCGACCGCCGGGCCCACGGCGGCGAGCGAATAGTGGATGGTGTAGAACAGGCCGAGGCCGGTAGAACGGTTCTTGATGCTGAGCGCACGCGCCGGCAGGGCCATGATAGCGCCCGCCGGCGGACCCATCGTCACCCCCAGCAAGGCGCATAACGTCAGCGGCCAGGCACCCGATGGCAGCAGGGCGAAGATCCAGGCGCTGAGAAAACAGAATATGGAGATGACGGCGTTGCCGCGGCCGATCCGCTGGACCAGAAAGCCGCCCAGAGGAACGGAGACCATGCCGATCCACAGCGCCGTACTGACCCACGATGCGGCCTCAACGCGCAGCGCGCCATGTTCGACCAGCAGCAGCGGCGCGAAGCTGAAGAAGACCAGCAGCGCGATGTTGTAGACGCCCCAGATCGAGCCGGAGACCAGCGCCGGCAGGCTCTCCTTCAGCGGAGGCAGAGCAAGGCTCGCCGGACCGGCCTCCGATTTACGTGCTGCCTTCCCTCGGCGCCGGCCGCCGGGCACGTGATAGATGACGGCAACGAGCAGCATCGCCACTGCGCAGAAGGCAGCGGTCGAATACATCACGACAGGCCAGCCCCAGCGGCTGGCGATCATGTTGTGAACGATCAGGCCGGTGCCGATGGCAAAGGGCCAGCTTGCCAGCAGGATACCCATGGCCAGTGCCAGCCCGCGCTCGGCGAACCAGTCGGTCACCATCTTGGTCAGGACCATGTTCAGCATCGCATTGCCGGCGCCGCTGGTGAGCCGCCCGGCAAGGGCCAGACCATAACCGTGACTGAGGGCCACGATCACGCCTCCCGCCGCCATCAGGGCCAATGCCGTCACCGCAAAGGACCGGTCGGAAACATGCCGGCCAATGAGCCCGGCGGGCAGCGATACGAAGGCACCCGGCAGCATGTAGATGCCGATCAGCGAGCCGATCTCGGCATAATTTACATGCAGGCTCTTGACCAGAAACGGCGCCACGGAAGCAATCGACTGGAACTGATAGCCCAGTGCCATGCGCGCCAGGAACAGGACGGCGAGAATGATCCAGGGGTAGATCTTGGCCACCGGGTGCACTGCCTCAGGACAGCGTCAGGCCCCCGTCGATGACGATATCCTGGCCGGTGAGCCAGGAGCTGGCATCGCTGGCGAGGTAGACCGCAAGCGAGCCGATATCCTCGGTCTTGCCCAACCGGCCGACCGGATGCTGGGCTTCACGCCGCGCCATGACCGCGGCGGGATCCTTTTCCTTGGCCATTACGCCGCGGGTCATCTCCGTCAAGATCAGGCTGGGGCTGATAGCATTCACCCGCACCCCCTTGTCGGCGAGGTCCAGCGCCATGGAACGCGCCATGCCCACCACGCCGGTCTTGCTCGTGATATAGGCCACCCGCTCCTTCATCGCCGCGGTCGCAACGACGGAAGCCAGCAGGATGATCGAAGCTGTTCCCGCGGTGACCAGATGCGGCGCTGCGGCGCGAGATGCCAGAAACGGGGCGCGCAGATTGATGCGAATCACGTCATCGAAATCCGCCGGCTCGCAGGCCAGGATCGAGCCGATGTGAGAGCGGCCGGCGCTGACCACCAGCGTATCGACTCCCCCGAGGAAGTCGGCCGCCGCCGATGTGACGCGCGCTACATCGCTTTCCGATCCTGCATCGCCCTCCCGCAAACCGACCTTGCCCAGGGATGAGAGCTTCGCCTTCGCCTCTTCCAGCTTGTCGCGGCGCCGGCCGGAGAGAAACACGCTGGCGCCGTTTTCCAGGAAAGCCTGGGCACAGCCCAGGCCGATGCCGGTGCCGCCGCCATAGATCAGGGCGCGTTTGCCCGCCAGTACCTTGCTCATGATCCGATTCCCCTGGTTGTCAGTTTGACGGCTGTCGCTCAGTGGCCGCGAAAGACCGCGGTGCGCTTGGCAAAGAAAGCGGCAAGACCCTCGCCGAAATCCGATGTTGCCGCGCAAGATACGAAGGCCTCAAGCTCGGCCTTCAACTGCACCGCATATTCCTGGGTGCTGGAATCCCGCAGCAGGCGCTTGATCTTGCCATAAGCCGCCGTGGGACCGGCAGCAAGGCGGCGGGCCAGCGCCCTGGTCTCGTTTTGCAGCTCCGCCAGCGGCACCACGCGATTGATCAGCCCCATCGCCAGCGCCTGGGATGCCGCAACCGGCTCGGCCAGCAAGGCCATCTCCATGGCGCGGCGCAGGCCGATCAGCCGCGGCAAGGCCCAGGTCGAGCCGCCATCGAGGGATGTACCGACCTTGGCATAGGCCATGATGAATTTTGCATCATCGGCGGCGATCACCAGATCGGCGGCCAGCGCGATGCTGGCCCCCGCCCCAGCGGCAGCACCCTGAACGGACGCGATCACCGGCGGCGGCAGCTCATCCAAAATCAGCAGCGAGGCATTCAGCGGCTCCAGGATCTCGCGGGTGAAGGCCGGACGATCGACCGCATCGCGGAATTGGCTTAGATCGCCCCCGGCCATGAAGGATGGCCCTTCGCCGCGCAGCACGACCACCCGCAGATCCTTCATCCGTGATAGTTTCTCGCAAGCAGCCAGCAGCGCTGCGCAGGCATCGAGATTGAGGGCGTTCAGGACTTTCGGGCGGTTGAAACAGATCTCCGCCACCCCGTTTTCGATGGTCAAGAGAACCGCACCGGCTTGTTCACTCATGGTCGCTCTTTCGTGGGTGGTTGCATGTCCGTCATCGCATGGGGCACAACTTGCCGGAAGTCGGTGATGAAAGACAGGTTCAACCGCGATAGCCTGCTGTCGCCAATCATACTGGTCATGTCGATGGTGGTCCGCTATGCGGGCGGGGCACAATCGGCGCAGATAACTTTCCACCAGCGAATAGGAGACGGCAGATGTCCGTGGCAGGCGAGAGCACAAAACAGCGGCAGGGTTCATCCTTCGGCAAGGAAGCCAGCGAGATTCTTCATCGGCTCGGCGTCGCCGATTCCGACCATGCCGGCGGCGCCCTCGTTTCCCGCTCGCCTATCGACGGTTCCGAACTGGCCCATGTTCGCGAGACGCCCGCAAAGGACGTCGCTGCGGCCATCGGCAAGGCGCATGAAGCGTTCCTGGCCTGGCGCGACGTTCCCGCACCCCGGCGCGGCGATCTGGTTCGCCGCCTGGGCGAGGAATTGCGCACGCACAAGGCAGCTCTCGCCCGGGTGATCACGCTGGAGACCGGCAAAATCACCAGCGAAGGCCTGGGTGAAGTGCAGGAGATGATCGATATCTGCGATTTCGCGCTTGGCCTGTCACGCCAGCTCTATGGTGCCACAATCGCCTCGGAGCGGCCCGGCCATGCCATGCGAGAGACTTGGCATCCCCTCGGTGTCGTCGGCGTCATCACGGCCTTCAACTTTCCCGGCGCGGTGTGGTCATGGAACACGGCCATCGCTCTGGTCTGCGGCGATAGCGTGATCTGGAAGCCCTCGGAAAAAACGCCGCTGACCTCGCTCGCCGCCGCCGCCCTGCTGAAGAAAGCGATGGCAGAAATTCCGGAAGCCCCTGCCGCCTTGCACCAGGTGATCATGGGTGGTCACGAAGCCGGAACAATTCTGGTCGACGATCCGCGTGTCTCGCTGATTTCGGCCACCGGCTCGACCCGCATGGGCCGCGCCGTGGCGCCGCGTCTGGCGCAACGCTTTGCCCGCGGCCTGTTCGAGCTGGGCGGCAACAACGGCATGATCGTCAGCCCCACGGCCGATCTCGACATGGCGGTGCGCGCCATCCTGTTCGCCGCCGCCGGCACGGCGGGTCAGCGCTGCACGACGCTGCGCCGCCTTTTCGTCCATGACAGTATTTATGACCGCCTGCTGCCGCGCCTGAAACAGGCCTATCTGTCGGTACCGATCGGAAGCCCATCGGAAGACGAGACGCTGGTGGGCCCGCTGATCGACAAGCACGCCTTCGACAGCATGCAGAAGAGCATTGCCCAGGCAACAAAGGATGGCGGCCACGCCACCGGCGGCGAACGGGTGATGGCCGACAAGCTGCCCGATGCTTATTACGCGCGGCCCGCGCTGGTCGAGATGCCTTTACAGACCGAAGTCGTGCGCACGGAGACCTTTGCGCCCATCCTCTACGTGCTGCGCTATTCCGATCTCGCGGAAGCCATCAAGACCCACAATGCCGTGCCGCAGGGCCTGTCATCCTCGATCATGACCACCGATCTGCGCGAGGCCGAGCTTTTCATGTCGGCACGCGGCAGCGATTGCGGCATCGTGAATGTAAATATCGGCCCTTCGGGAGCCGAGATCGGCGGCGCCTTCGGCGGTGAAAAGGAAACCGGTGGCGGGCGCGAATCCGGCTCGGACAGCTGGAAGGCCTACATGCGCCGCGCGACCAACACCATCAACTATTCGCGGGAACTGCCGCTGGCCCAAGGCGTGAAGTTCGACGTCAATGCTTGAAGCATTGCATCAGAAGACCCGCGGTGATCCCGGGATTTGTGACGATCCACCCGCGGAACTAAATCGTCACAAACCGCGTTTGGGTGTTGATGCAATATTCATTTCCGGAGATCACCCTTGAATGCAAAAACCATTACCTCCAAAGCGAAAACCGCGATTGGCGATACCGTCGACAGGCTGAGCGGCATGATGGGCCTCGGTGCCAAGCCGAAGCGCCGGGCCAAGCGCCGTCCCAAATCGACGGCGGCAAGGGCGAAATCTGCCGTCAAGCGCGGCAAGACGGCCGCTCGGCGCAAGACCGCGCAGGTCAGGCGCAGGGTCAAGCGGGTAGCGAAAAAGGCGACTTCGCGCGCGCGCCGGGCTGTCTCGGGCCGTTAACGAATCACCCCCTCGCCGCTTTCCTGCAGAGAGCGGCGAGGGCGATCGAGGGGCGCATGGATCAACGATCGGGGGCGCGACTGCGGCCGGGCGAGGTCTACAGGGTCACGCTTGCGCGGCCGGAGCGTCACAGCCTGCCGCCGATCTTTCCGGCGCGGTTTCTCGAAACACGTCCGCGGTACGACTTCCACAACGGCCATTTCACCGGCTGGCAGGCAATCTTCGAAATGTCGATGCCGGCCGGCGCGCCAAATCGCACCTTTGGCCTGCCCTTCGAATCCTTCAGCACGGAATCCCTCGGCGAAATGGCGCGCAATCAGATCTGGTACTGATAAGGGTCTAGGGGTGCGCAGCCTGCCAGTCCTTCATAAGGGCGATCTCGCTCTGCTGGGATGAAACGATCTGATCGGCGAGTTTGCGCAGTTCAGGATCGTTGCCGTATTGCAGCTCGATCTTCGCCATGTCCACCGCGCCCTGATGGTGTGGAATCATCATGGCCACGAAGTCGCGATCGGCATCGCCAGTTGGCTTATCATCATCTCCTGCATCATCCCGTTATTGGCATCCATCAGCGCCTTGCTGGAATCGGCGGAGGCGAGCTGGGTCGGCGATGCCGCGAAACAAAGCCCCGGCAGAGCGACCAGGAAAGCCACAGCGAGGGATGATCTCATAGGGCAACTCTCCTCTTATGGTGCTGCGCTTGCTGGATTAGATGATCCGTTGCGATCCGCCGAAATTAAACCACGTCAATGCAATCCCGGTTCCGGAACTCCCCTGCAGCTCAGCAGTTCTGTTGATTGGGTAGCTAACGCGGCGAAGGGATCAACAATGGGATTATCGCATTTCAACCGGCGCAGTCTGCTGACCGCGGGTTCGGCCGCTGTGGCTCTCACCCCCCTTGCCAGGATTGGCGATGCGGGAGCGCAATCCGCAGGCGACCAAAAGAACGCTGATGTGGTCGCCGTCGAGCTGACCGTGAATGGCCAGAAACATCATCTCACTCTTGATCCGCGGATGACCCTGCTCGATGCGCTGCGCGAGCGCATGGGGCTGACGGGCAGTAAAAAGGGCTGCGATCAGGGGCAATGCGGCGCCTGCACCGTGCATGTCGGCGACAGGCGCGTCCTTTCCTGCCTCACATTGGCCGCCAGCGTTCGCGAGCCCGTCACCACCATCGAAGGCTTGTCCTCATCCGATGGCGAGTTGCATCCCATGCAGCAGGCCTTCATCGACCATGATGCCTTTCAATGCGGCTATTGCACGCCTGGCCAGATCATGTCGGCGATCGCCTGCGTCAAGGAAGGCCATGCCGGTAGCGCAGTGGAGATTCGCGAATTCATGAGCGGCAATCTCTGCCGCTGCGCTGCCTATCCCCATATCGTCGCTGCCATCCAGCAGGCCAAACCGCAGATGGAGAAGGCCTGATGCAACGTTTCAGCTATACCCGCGGCAGCGATGCGGCATCGCTTTCCCGTAGCGATCAGCAGGCAGGCCAGGCATATCTGGCCGGCGGCACGACCCTTCTCGATCTGATGAAGCTAGATGTTATGCGGCCGAGCGCCATCCTCGACATCAACGATCTCGCAGCAAACCACGGCCAGATCGAGAGCACGCCGGACGGGCTTCGCCTTGGCGCGCTGGTGCGGATGGCGGACGCTGCATCCCATCCCGATATCGCCCGCGATTACCCGGTGATCGCGCAGTCGCTGCTGCTGGCAGCCAGCGCCCAGATCCGCAATATGGC
>DASXQK010000159.1:0-6706 GCA_036493015.1 Dongiaceae bacterium
ATCGCGCCGCGCACCGCGCCCGATGTCGCCATCTCATGGGCCATGGAGGGCTCCAGCGAGTTGTTCTTGATGGAGAGGTCGAGATCGTCCATGGACTTGATGGCGCAGGCGTCGAACTTGTCGCGCTTGACGCCCAGTCGCGCGGGAATCGACCCCTTGTAGAGATTAAAGATCTCCTGGAAGTCGGCGCCCATGATCAGCTTGGCAAACAGCTTCTGCCCCGCCACCACATCCGGCCCGCCGTTCCTGACGTTGAAGAAGACGAAGCTGTCGGTATTCAGCAGATAGCCCTGGGCGCCCGGCGTCGGCGCGCAGACGAAGTCCGTGCCCGGCTTTTTGCCGGCGGCGGTGAATTCTCCCTTGGCCCAGTCGCCCATGATCTGGAAGGCGGCCTGGCCGTTCATCACCATCCCGGTGGCGAGGTTCCAGTCGCGGTTGGAGAATCCGCCATCGACATAGCCGCGCAGTTTGCGCATCTCGTCGAAGACCTTGACCATGGTGTCGGAGCGCAAAGTCGCGTCGTCCAGCTCCACCAGCGCCTTGTGATAAAATGCCGGGCCGCCGAGACCAAGCACGACGGTTTCGAAGACGGTCGCGTCCTGCCAGGGCTGGCCGCCATGGGCGAGCGGCGTGATCCCCATGGCCTTCAGCTTGTCGGCCGCGGCATTGAACTCATCCCAAGTGGTCGGCATGGCAATGCCGGCCTTCGCCATCACGGCGGGGTTGGCCCAGATCCAGTTGACGCGGTGAATGTTTACCGGCGCGGCGTAATATTTGCCGTCAAAGGTCACGACTTCCTTCAGCAGCGGCGGCAGCAGATTGTCCCAGTTCTCCGCCTTGCCGACCTCGTCGATATCGTTCAGCACGCCCTGGCCCGCCCAATCCTTGATGTTCGGGCCCTTCATCTGGACAACGGAAGGCGGATTGCCCGCCAGCACGCGCGAGCGCAGCACGGTTGCCTGGGCGTCGCCGCCGCCGCCGGCAACGGGACTGTCGACCCAGGTGCCGCCGGCCGCCTGGAATTCCTTCTTTAGCTCCAGCACCGCCTTGGATTCGCCGCCGGACGTCCAGTAATGCAGCACTTCCACGCTCGGGCCGGCCAACGCGACGCCAGTGAGGCCGACGGCGGCAAGAGCGCCCAGAAGGGTCGCCTTCAGGGGGGTTTGGGTCATGGCATGTCTCCTGCAAGTGGTGGGACAGCAAGATTGCTGGCGCCATTATCGGCGGCCCGCTTTGCCGCGGGCAACGGATTTTCCCGCTTGCCGTGCAGCACCCGCTTTGCCATGGCGGGTGCTGCGGGGCGGTATTGACGTGCACATAAAGATTTGTTTATATCTTGATGAGATGGCTATGGCTCAGTTTTCCCATCTGCTGGAGGGGTTGCGCGCGGCGGGCGAATCCACGCGCCTGCGGCTGGTGGCGCTGCTCGCCGAGGGCGAGCTCACCGTCGGCGAGATCGCCGATGTCCTGGGGCAGAGTCAGCCTCGCGTCTCACGCCATCTGCGCCTGCTGGCCGAGGGTGGATTGATCGAGCGCCTGCCCGAGGGCGCCTGGGTCTTCTATCGCCTGGCCCATGATGGCGATGGCGGCCGGCTGGTTCAGGTGCTGCTCTCGCTGCTGCCGCTGCACGATCCGAGTCTGGAGCGTGACCGCCGGCGCCTTTCCGTCATCCGCGCTCGCCGGGCCCGCATGGCGGGCGATTATTTCCGCCAGAATGCGGCGCGCTGGGACGAACTCAGCGCCCTCTATGTCGACGAGCGCGAGATCGAGCGCGTGCTGGTGGAAATGCTGGGGCGCGAGCCCATTGGCGATCTGCTGGATATCGGCACCGGCACCGGACGGGTCTTGACGCTGCTGGGTCCGCGCATCGGCCGTGGCGTGGGAGTCGACAATTCCTCCGCCATGCTGGCGGTCGCCCGCGCCAAGCTGGCCGAGGCGGGCCTGCGCAACTGCCATGTGCGGCTGGCGGATATGTACGATCTGCCCTGGCGCACCGATTCCTTCGATGCCATCGCCATTCACCATGTGCTCCATTTCGCCGAACAGCCGGCCGCGGTGGTGGCGCAGGCGGCCGCGCTGCTCAGGCCCGGCGGGCGTTTCGTCATCGTCGATTTTGCACCCCACGGTCTTGAGTCCCTGCGCCAGGACCATGCCCATCGGCGCCTGGGCTTCGCCAGCGGCGAGGTGACGGGCTGGCTCAGCGATGCCGGGCTGAAGCCCGCCCGCGTGCGCCATCTGCGCGGCAAGGCGCTGACTGTCTCGATCTGGGGGGCGGTCCGGCCCGTATCCACACATTCGGCCAATGACGTTAGCCGCCGGGACCAGGCGAAGCGAACCAGGCGAGAGACGGAGCGGGAGGTGATGCTGTGAACATCCAGCCGCAGATTCCTCTTGGCGTCACCGCACCAGGCGATGTCAGCGTCTCCTTCGAATTCTTTCCACCGCGCAATCCCGAGGCGGGCGAACAGTTCTGGCGCACCCTTAGAAGACTGGAGCCTCTATCGCCCCGCTTCGCCTCGGTCACCTGCGGGGCGCTGGGCTCGACCCAGGCAGCAACCCGCGAGACGATTTTGCGCATGCGCCGGGCCTCGAGCCTGGAGCCGGCGGCTCATATGACTTGCGTCGGCTCCTCGCGGGGCGAGATCGAGGATCTCGCCGCAGCATATTGGGATGCCGGCATCCGCCATATCGTGGCCATTCGCGGCGATCCGCCGGTTGGCGATGCATCCGGGGCTGAGGCCGGGTTCCGTCCGCCGCCCGATGGTATTGCGCGTTCGGCCGATCTGGTCGCCTGCCTGAAGAGCGTTGCCGATTTCGACATCAGCGTGGCGGCTTTTCCCGAGACCCATCCCGAAGCGCAGTCGGCCGATGCCGATCTCGACAACCTGAAGCGGAAATTCGATGCCGGCGCCACGCGCGCGATCACCCAGTTCTTTTTCGACGTGCCGCTCTATCTGGCCTTCGTCGAGCGCGCCCGCAAGGCCGGCATCACGCAGGAGATTGTGCCCGGCATTCTGCCGGTGACGAACTTCACCCAGATGGCGCTGTTCGCCAAACGCTGCGGCACATCGGTTCCGGATTGGCTCGCGCGACTGTTCGATGGGCTGGATCGCGATCCGGGAACCCGCGAACTGGTGGCGGCCACGGTCGCGGCCGGCCAATGCACCAGCCTGAAGGCCGAGGGTATCAAGTCGTTTCATTTCTTCACCCTCAACCGTTCGAACCTGACGGTGGCAGTGTGCCGCCTGTTGGGATTGCACGGCCAGCCGGCGGCCGATCCGCTGCCGCTGACGAGCGGCATTGCAATCGAGAACGGGGCGCGCGCCGTTCTCGAAGTGCTGCGCGCCCGCCAATAGCGTCGATTCTACTTCTCGGCCGAGTCGCAAAATCGCCCGCAAAACCGGGCGTTTTTGCCACTGGCGGCAAAAAAACAGATCTCTCTGCGCCGCGCGCCAGGGCTTACCGGCTGCTCAACGCTGTCTCAACTGCTTCTTAGAACCCATTGGATTGTCTGGTGGATAGAGCAATGAGGAACAGTGGCCGCCGCCGAGTCGCGGGAAAGAAAACACTTTTTTCAGCAAAAATCATCGCGTGACATCGTGTGCGAACGTGGTAATGCAGAGTGGCAATGAGGTGCGATTCGCGCCCATTTCACGGGGGATTTTCGTGCCGGGCATGGCTTTCCAGAATTGCATTGTTGCCCGTGGCGTGATTCTCTCATTCCGCCGTTCCATCGATTCGACATCCAGGGAGATTAATAACAATGGCTGACAAACCCACCGCCGCCACGGTAACGCTGAAGCATCTGGCAGCGAAGCTCGCCGAGGAACATGAGATGGCCAAGAAGCAGGCCGAGGCTGTGATGAACAGCATGGTCGACTTGGTTACCAAGCATCTGAAGAAGGGCGATCGCGTGCGCTTCACGGGCCTCGGCATTCTGCAGGTCCGCAAGCGCGCTGCGCGCATGGGCCGCAATCCGGCAACCGGCGAAGCCATCAAGATCAAGGCTGGCAAGAAGATCGCCTTCCGCGCCGCCAAGGAACTCAAGGAAGCCGTCTAAAGCTTCCTGACCGCGACAGCGGCGGGGCTGCGGGAACTTCCCTCAGCCCCGCCGTTTTGTTTTCAGGGCCACATTTCAGGCGCGAGACAATCGCCAGGTGCTGCCATGGATATTGCCAGCTTCAAATCTTCCCTCAGCGCATCAACACCGCCCGTGCCACTCTCACCGGCCCTGCAGGCCCTGTGGTGGGACGCCAAGGGCGATTGGGACAAGGCCCATGAATGCGCCCAGGCCGATGACGGCCGGGCCGGCGGTGACCGGGTTCATGCGTATTTGCACCGCAAGGAAGGTGATCCCGACAACGCCGCCTATTGGTACAAGCGCGTCGGCGAACCCTTCTGCAAACAGACGCTGCCCGCCGAATGGGATGCCGTCGCCGAAGCGCTGCTCGCTTCGCGCTAGAACCAATCAGCCCTGACATTGCGAGACCTCATGGTTCGACAAGCTCACCCTGAGGCTACGGCGATCGAACGCCGGTCATAACCCTCTCGCGGGCTTCGGTTCGGCTGCTACTATCCGCGCCATGAGCGTTTTGCATTCCAAATCCGCTGCCAAGGACAAGACACCCCTCATCACCGTTGCTGCTTTCGAGACGCTGCTGGCCGAGAGCCTGCCGATGACGGCCGATTGGGATGTGAGGGTAGAGAGCATTGGCCATGGCCATGCCACCTTGCGGCTGCCGGGCAGCCCCCGCTTCCTGCGGCCCGGTTACACCGTCAGCGGGCCGGTGATGATGGGGCTGGCCGATGTGGCGCTCTATGCTGCCCTGCTGGGCGCGATCGGGCCGGTGCCGCTTGCGGTCACCGCCAACCTGACGATCAATTTTCTGCGCAAGCCCGGCGCCGGCGGAATTCGCGCCGAAGCACTCATCCTCAAGCTCGGCCGGCGCCTCGCCACCGGCGAGGTCCGGCTCTACGGCGGCGATTCGGCCGAGATGGCCGCCCATGTGATCTCAAGTTACGCCATCCCCGACGGCAGGCCAGGCTCTACCTAAATCAGCCGCCGCTGGGTCAGCTCTTCCTTGAGATAGGCGTAAAAGATGGGGGCGGCGATCACGCCCGGTATGCCGAAGGCCGCATCCATCACCAGCATGGCCAGCAGCAGCTCCCAGGCATGAGCATGGATTTTGCTGCCGATGATCCGGGCGTTGAGGAAATATTCCAGCTTGTGGATCACCACCAGGAAGATCAGCGAGCCGATGGCGGTGTAGATCGAGACGCTGAGCGAGACCACGACAATGATTGTGTTGGAAATCAGATTGCCGACCACCGGCAGCAGCCCGACGATGAAGGTGATGATGACGATGGTCTTGGCCAGGGGCAGGCTGGCCCCCGTCAGGGGCAGCAGCCCCAGCAAGTAGATCGCCGTCAGAACTGTGTTGATGGCCGAGATGCGTACCTGAGCGAAGACGATGCGGCGAAAGGCGTTGCCCAGGGTAACGGCGCGCCGGGTCATGGCGATCGCCAGCGGTCCCGTCTGGCGCATCGCGATCGGCTCGCCCAGCGCGATCATGGCGCCGATGATCATGCCGATGATGATATGGAGCAACACGGTCCCGAAGGTGGTGCCGGCATTCTGCAGCTGGTCGGCATGCTGGCGCAGCCATTGGGCGGCGGCTGTCTGCAGCTGCTGGGCGTCGGTGGGCAGGTAATTCTGCACCCAGAGCGGCAGATGCGCGCGCAGCGAATCGATTTCGTCGGCCATCCTCTGCATCAGGTCCAGCAAGCTTTCCGAGCGGCCGGACAGAAGCCCGGTAATGCCGATGATGGCGAAGACCAGCCCCAGGATGGTCACCGTCGAGATGATGGTGAGCGCTGCGATCTTGCCGATGGACATGCGCACCCCGACGGCGGAGCGCAGCCGGCGGGCGACGATATGGATCAGCTGGTTGACGAGCAGGCCCGCCAGCAGGGCCGACAGCAGATGCAGGAACAGCACCGCTGCCAGGGCAATGCCGGTCAGGATATAGGTCGGCACATCGTATTTGCTCGATTCGGGCGCGGCGTGGGAATGGCTCATGGCAGGTCTTTGCGGTGAAGCGCGTTCATTCATGGCCGCAAGATCTCGCCGAGCTGCCGGGCACCAAAGGCGGGCCCCAAGAGCGAGCCCCTCAGCCGGATGGTAGCCTTCGGCGATAACGGCGGCAAATCCGCCGGCTAGCCGCTATAAACCCGGCTGAGCAAACGAGGGAGGAGAGCATGGACACGATCGGCTTCATCGGCCTGGGCCGCATGGGCAAGAGCATGGCGGCGAACCTGGCGAAGAAAGGCTTTAGCCTCGTCGTTCACGACATTATTGAAGCGCCGGTAAAGGCCCTGGTGGAACTCGGCGCCAAGCCGGCGGCGAGCGTGGCCGAACTTGCCGGCCAATGCAGCATCATCGCCACCATGCTGCCCGCCTCCAAGGAGGTAGAGGAGACGCTGTTCGGCCCCGAGGGCGCGATGGCCCATGCCAAGCCGGGGACACTGTTCCTGGAGATGTCGACAGTCGATCCGGCCACCAGCGACCGGCTGCATGCCGAAGCGGCCAAGCATCAGATGGCGGCGGCAGATGCCCCGGTCGGCCGCCTGGCCATCCATGCCGATCGCGGCGAATGCCTGTTCATGGTGGGTGCCTCGCCGGCCGATCTCGAACGCGTCATGCCGC
>DASXQK010000160.1:0-4568 GCA_036493015.1 Dongiaceae bacterium
CCGTAATCGGCCATGCGGTTGGCGACATCGGCCGTGCCGACCCCGGTCTCCTCCTTGAGCTTGCCCAGCCCCCAGCGGGTCATCTCCATGCGCCGGGCCTTGACCCGAGGATTGGAGCGGGTCAGGCCGCGGATGCGTGCCAGCTTCGCATCCATGTAGTTGTTGGCCAGCACCGAGAGATCGGAGGCCTCGTTGATTCCCTCCGCCCCCATGGCCCGGGCCCAGGCATAGGCCTTCATGATCTGGGGCACGTTGCCCCAGAACTCGCGGATCTTGCCGGTGCTCTTCGGCCGGTCGTTGTCCAGGTGATAACCCTGTTTGTCGCGGCTCACCACCGGCGTGGGCAGATAGGCCGCGAGATCGCGCGAGCAGCCATAGGCGCCGACGGCCGGTCCGCCCCCGCCCTTGGGCGCGCCGAAGGTCTTGTGCAGCATGTACATGCAGGCATCGAAGCCGAGATCGCGCGCGCGCAGCTTGCCCATTACGCCGTTGAAATTGGCGTGGTCGTAGAAGCAGAGCCCGCCGGCCTCATGCACGAGGCGCGTCCAGTCGCGGATTTCGGGATTGTAGATGCCCATATCGTCGGGATTGCCGATATGCAGCGCCGCCGTGCGCGGCGAGATCGCGGCTTTGAGGGCCGCGAGCGAGGGGTAGCCATTTTCCTCGAGCTGCAGGGTAATGACCTTGAAGCCCGCAGCGGCCGCAGTCGCCGCATTGCAGGGATGGGCCTGGATCGAGGTGATGACCTCGTTACGCTGCTCGAGCTGGCCGCGCGCCTGGTGATAGGCCCGCGTCACGCAGCAATTGGCATAGGCCGCATCGGCGCCGCCGCCGGCCTGGAAGACGAACTGATCCATGCCCGACAATTCGCGCAGGATCAGATCGAAGGAATGGATGATCTCGAGGATGCCCTGGAGCGTCTCTTCCGGCTGATAGGGATGCACCTCGGCGAGATCGGGACGCGCCGCCGCCATCTCGCTGACGCGCGCGTTGTATTTCATGGTGCAGGTGCCGAACAGGCTGACGCCCATCATGCCCAGCGTCTCCTGCGAGAGATGCAGGTAGTGGCGCTGCACCTCGGGTTCGGAAAGCTCGGGCAGCTTCGGGGCTTCGCGCCGGCGCATGCTGGCCGGCACCAGGCCTTTACCCGCGCCCACTGCCTTGCGGACCTTGTCGGCGGCGGCGGGGAAAATCTGGCCACGGCGGCCGGGGTGGCCGAGTTCCATCACCACCGGTTCGTCCCAGACGGCCGCGTGATAGCGGCCGAGCGTTCCATTGGCGCTCATCCGATCACCGCCTTCAGCGCCGCGGCGAGGCGGTCGATATCCTCGCGGGTATGGACCTCGGTCACGCAGTAGAGCGCGCTCTGACCGAGCTCAGGGAATTCGCGGGAAAGGTCCTTGCCACCGAAGATACGGTGCCGGCGCAGCGCCTTGTTGATGCGCGCCACGCTCTTGCCGGTCTCGTCGAAGTTCACCACGAACTCCTTGAAGAAGCCCGCCGGGTAGTGGATGCGTACGCCCTTGATCCGGGAGAGCGCCTTCGCCGCGTAATGCGATTGCTGCAGGATCAGCTCGCCAACCTCGCGGAAACCCTGGGGCCCGAGCAGCGACATATAGACCGCATTGGCGATGGCCCAGAGATAGACGGAGTTGCCGGTCCAGTCCTTGCCCGCTTCGCGCATGCCGTAGGATGTCTGGTGCGCGCTGGCGAGGGAGAAACCGTACTCGCCCGGCTGGCTCGTGCCGGTGATGCTGACGAGAAAACCGTTATATTCGCGCACATATTTCTCTTCGTCGCGCGAGGCGATATAGCCACCGACGCCGCCGCCGCAATTCATATGCACGCCCAGCGGCTGGGTCGGGCCGACGGCGATATCGGCGCCGTAATCGGCCGGCGGCTTCAGCACGCCAAGGGAAATCGGATCGGATCCCACGATGGTCTCGGCGCCGGCGGCGCGCGCGATACGGGCGATCTCCGCCCCCTGCGCCTCGATGATGCCGAGATAGCCGGGGGATTCGAAATAGACCGCTGCCGTGCGCGCGGAGATCTTCGCCTTCAACGCCTTGAGATCGAGCCCGCCGGTCTTGCGGTCATGGCCGACGGGCACGACCTCGATATGGCGAGCCATCTCCGCCGGTTCGCAGTAATTGCGGATGACCGATAGGCGCTCGGGAGCCATCAGGCGCGGAACCAGCACCTCATGACGTTGCGTCAGCCGCGAGGCCATGCGGATTGCATGGCCCGCGGCACAGCCCCAGCTATAGACCGGAAGCTGCACCACCTCCATGTTCAGCAGCTCGCCGAGCTGGCTCGAATATTCGAACCAGGCCTGGTTGCGGCCGTGATCGGATTGTGGGGAACCCCAGACCGGCGTCAGGAATTCGGTGCGGCCGACGATCTCGTCGACCACCGCGGGCACGTGATGCTGCCAGCAGCCGGCGCCGAGGAAATTCAGGTTCTCCTCGCAGTTCTCATTCTTCGCCAGCAGGTCGGTCAGATGGCGCTTGAGCGCGGATTCGGAACTGAGCTGCGCCGGCAGGTTGAGCGGGCGCTTCAGGCGGTGGCTGGTGGGGATCTGCTCGAACAGCGCCTCGATGCTGGGCGCGCCGATCTCCTTCAGCATCGCCTGCTTGATGTCGGCGAGCGAATTGGCCATCCAGGGATGGGCCATGGGCTCGTTCTGTCGCATGGAAACTGTCCTCACGGAAGCGCCCGCCGCGGCGAGCCATCACGCATACACGGCGTATTCTTGCATCGCTATCCGGCGCTTTTCAATCGCGGCTGCGCGAAGCGTTCAGGCGATGCGCATCAGGGTGCTGCGGCTGGGCCCGATCTCGACCCGGATATAGCCGGCGAGATCGCGATCGAGATCGGCATCGCCGGTATCGACCAGCAGACGGTTCTGACCCAACGCCAGCAGTTTTGCCTGGCTGGCGATGACGATGATGTTCTCGCGGCCGACGCGGCGGATGGCCTTCGGGGTGAATTGCTGATTGCCGCGGCCGAACAGGTAACCCTGTCCGCCGATGACGCTGACGACGATCTTCACATGCTGATCTTTGATCAATGCTTCGATCCTGCCTGCCGCCAGATCGCGGCCGATGAGTTTTCCATCTTTTACCGCATCGACGCCGAGAAGCGTTCCCTCGAACCCGAGATGGCGCAGGACCAGCTTGGTGCTGCGCCCCGGTCCGAAGAGATAGATCGTGTCGCGCTCCAGCGTTGCGGCGATCTGGGCTGTTAGTCCCGCGAGCGCCGCATCCTCGCCGAGACTCGCTGCCTTAGGCCCCTGGACAAGGTTGCGCTCGGCCGGCACGCGGGCATAGCCGAAGAGGCGCGCCGAGAGGCGGCCCTCGCGCAGGGCTGCTTCATCCACATCCATCACCTCGGCTTCGCGCCAGGCGATCTTCTCCGGTTCGTTCACGATCGTTGCGGCAAGCTGCCCGGCGGCGTCCGGGCTGACGGCGAAGACGGCCGAATGCATCTTCACCCCGCAGGGAATGCCCAGCAGCGGCACGCGGCCGCCGACAACCTCCAGGATGTCGCGTGCGGTGCCGTCGCCACCGGCGAAGAGGATCAGTGCGACCTTGCGATCCAGCAGCGCACGGGCGGCGGCGCGTGTATCGGCGGCGCTTGTCTCGGGGCCGATAGCTTGCTCGAGCAGGGCGGGGGTGAACCCGGCGGCGATCGCCGCATCGCCGCCCATTCTGCCGGAGGCTGTGATGATCCGGGCGGCTGGGGCGGCGGCGCGCAGCCTGCTCAAGGTGCGGATCGCGCGTTGCGGCGACAGAGGTTCCGCCCCCATCGCCCGCGCCTGCGCCACGATGTCCGCGCCATCGGTTCCCTTCAGCGCCACGCGGCCGCCCATCCCGGCGATGGGGTTGACGATAAGGCCGACAAGGGAAGGGGAGGCGGCGCGATCGGTCATCGTCCCGCTCTCATATTGCGGCAGGGGCGGATTCACCCTAATTCTGCAGCCTTCCCGCGGCAACGGCCGAGACGATCAGCATGACGCAGCATCCGCCGTTTCCCGACAGAACCGACCTGGCGCCGGGCTTGAATTTCAGCCGCATCGTGACCGGCCTGTGGCAGGTTGCCGATATGGAGCGTGGCGACAAGACGCTGGACCCTGACCGCGCGGCGGCATCGCTGGCCGAATATGCCCGCGCCGGCTTCGATACTTTCGACATGGCCGACCACTACGGCAGTGCCGAGATCATCACCGGCCGCCTTCTGGCGATGGCCCGGCGCGGCGATGTTACGACGCCGAGCGGGAAGCCGCCCGCGGCTTTCACCAAATGGTGCCCGGAGCCGGGGCCGATGACCGGGGAAATTGTGCGTGCCGGCGTCCAGCGCAGCCTCGAGCGAATGGGCGTCGATCGGATCGACCTGCTGCAATTCCATTGGTGGATGTTCGAACATCCCGCCTATCTCGATGCCATGGCGGAGCTGGCGCGCCTGCAATCCGAAGGCGCGATCGGCCATCTCGGCCTGACCAATTTCAACAGCGACCATCTGCGCCTGTTGCTGAAGCAGGGCATCCGCATCGCCTCCAACCAGGTTTG
>DASXQK010000161.1:0-16404 GCA_036493015.1 Dongiaceae bacterium
AGGCACAGGCCCGCAGCCTCTCGGGCGGCACTCTGCAGAAATTCATCGTTGGGCGCGAGATCATGCAGCAGCCCGGCGTGCTGGTGGTATCGCAGCCCACATGGGGCGTGGATGCCGGTGCGTCCGCCGCCATCCAGCAGGCGCTGCTGGACCTGGCCGCAGCCGGCGCCGCCGTGCTCGTGATCTCCCAGGACCTCGACGAAATCTTCTCGATCTGCGATCGCGTCGCCGTCATCGCCGGTGGGCGCCTCTCGCCCGCGCGGCCGGTGGGCCAGGTCACCATCGAGGAAATTGGCCTGATGATGGGCGGGACCCATCCCGAGGCCAAAGGCGGGCATCATGCTCCGGCTTGAGCCGCGCGGCGAATTCTCGCGCGCATGGACTTATGGCTCGCCGCTGCTCGCCATCGTCCTGACACTGATCACCACGGCGCTGATCTTCGCCATCCTGGGCAAGGATCCGGGCCAAGCGCTCTATACCTTCTTCATCAAGCCGCTCACCACCAGCGACAGCGCTTCGGAACTGCTGGTGAAGGCTTCGCCCCTGATCCTGATCGCGACGGGCCTGTCGCTGGGCTTTCGCGCCAATGTCTGGAATATCGGCGCCGAGGGCCAGTACACGCTGGGGGCACTTGCCGGCGGTGGGCTCGGCCTCTGGTTCAACAACAGCCATAGCGGGCTGGTCATCCCGGCGATGATCGTCGCCGGCGTATTGGGCGGCATGGCCTGGGCCGCTATTCCCGCCTGGCTGCGCACGCGCTTCAATGCCAATGAGATTTTGACCAGCCTGATGCTGACCTATGTGGCACAGCTGATCCTGATCTATCTCGTCACCGGCCCCTGGCGCGATCCGCAGGGCTATGGCTTTCCCCAATCCGAGATGTTCAACGACGTGGCCACGATCCCGATCCTGATCTCGGGTACGCGGCTGCATCTGGGCGTGCTGATCGCGCTGCTGGTCGTGGGATTGGCCTGGCTGTTGCTGGGCAAATCGCTGGTGGGGTTCCAACTCAAGGTGCTGGGCCAGGCCCCGCGCGCCGCCCGATATGCGGGCTTCAGCAACAACAAGCTGATCTGGTTTTCGCTGCTGCTGGGCGGTGGCCTTGCGGGGGCGGCCGGGCTGTTCGAAGTGTCGGGGCCGGTCGGCCAGCTCACCTCGCAGATCTCGCCGGGCTATGGCTTCACCGCCATCATCGTCGCCTTTCTTGGCCGGCTGCATCCGGTGGGCGTGCTCTTCGCGGGGTTGCTGCTGGCCCTCTCCTATCTCGGCGGCGAGGCCGCACAGATCGATCTTGGTCTGCCGGGGGCCGTCACCGGCATCTTCCAGGGTATCCTGCTGTTCTACCTGCTGGGCTGCGACATTCTCATCCACTACCGGCTGCGCTTCGGACGGCCCCGGACGACCCTGGGGACGGCAGCGAGGCCAGCGGCATGAGTTTCGTGTGGATCGTGCCGGTCCTGCTCTCGGTCGTCAGCGCGGCGACGCCGCTGCTGCTGGCAGCCACCGGCGAGCTGGTGACGGAGAAATCCGGCGTTCTCAATCTCGGTATTGAGGGAATGATGCTGGTGGGCGCGGTGATCGGTTTTGCCGTCACCATGACCACCGGCAGCAGCATATTGGGCGTCGCTGCCGCAGCCCTGGCTGGCGCGGCGCTGGCCGGCGCATTTGCCATCCTGACCCAGTTGCTGCTGGCCAACCAGGTCGCAACCGGCCTGGCGCTCGCCATCCTCGGCACGGGCCTCAGCGCCCTTATCGGAAAATCCTATGTCGGCGTGGCGCTTACCCCGCTGCCGAAGCTGTCCCTGCCGATCCTTTCGGGCCTGCCCTTCATCGGGCCGATCCTGTTTCACCAGGATTTCCTGGTCTATGCCTCCTTCGCGCTGCTGGCCGGCGTTTCCTGGTTTCTCTATCGCACCCATGCCGGCCTGGTGCTGCGCGCCATCGGCGATTCCCATGAGGCGGCGCATGCCATCGGCTATCGCGTCGTGGCCATCCGCTTCGCCGCCATCCTGTTTGGCGGCCTCTGCAGCGGGCTTGCCGGTGGCTACATGTCGCTCTCCTATACGCCGATGTGGGCCGAGAACATGACGGCCGGGCGCGGCTGGATCGCGCTGGCCCTCGTCGTTTTTGCTACATGGCGGCCGGCGCGTCTGCTGTTCGGGGCATATCTCTTTGGCGGCATTACGATTCTGCAATTGCATGTACAGGGGCTCGGCATCGCCATCCCTTCGCAATTCCTTTCCATGCTGCCATATCTCGCCACCATCCTGGTTCTGGTGCTGATCTCGCGGGACTCGGCGAAGATCCGGCTGAATGCCCCGGCGTGCCTTGGCAAGCGTTTTCACGCAACCGGTTGAACTTATCCATCCGGTCAAGTTGGGCTAAACTGACGACAGGATTCTCAAGTACTGCGACGACAAACAGGGAGAAAGAAAATGCGCAGAAGAACATTCAACAAATTACTCGGCGCGGGTGCCGCCACTGCCGTTCTCGGGCGCAGCGGGCTGCTGCGCGCCGCCGAACCGTTCAAGGCGGGATTCATCTATGTTGGCCCCGTCGCCGATTACGGTTTCAGTCACCAGCATGACGATGGGCGCAAGGCGGCCCAGGCAGCACTGGGGGACAAGATCAAGACGACCTTCGTGGAAAGCGTCAAGGAAGGCCCGGATTCAGAACGCGTCATCCACGAACTTGCGGCCGCCGGCAACGGCATCATCTTCACCACCTCGTTCGGATTCATGAATCCGACCATCAAGGTGGCGAAGGATTTCCCCAAGGTCTATTTCGAGCATTGCACCGGATACAAGCGCGCCGACAATGTCTCCACATACAACATTCGCTTCTATGAAGGCCGCTACATCCAGGGCGTGATCGCCGGGAAGATGTCGAAATCGGGCGTCGTCGGCTATGTGGGCTCAGTGCCGATTCCCGAAGTGGTGATGGGCATGAACTCCTTCATTCGCGGCATGCACAGCGTTAATCCCAACGGCAAGATCAAGCTGGTCTGGATCAATGAGTGGTACGATCCGGGCAAGGAGAGCGATGCGGCCAAGGCGCTGATCGACCAGGGTGCCGACATGATCGCCCAGCACACCGATTCCGCGGCCCCCCTGCAGGTGGCCGAGGATCGCGGCGTGCACGGCTTCGGCCAAGCTTCCGACATGATCAAGTTCGCTCCCAAGGCGCAACTCACCTCCTCCATCGATCACTGGGACGACTACTATACCCAGCGCATCACGGACGCGATGGCCGGAACCTGGAAGAGCCAGGATGTGTGGGGCGGCCTTTCCACCGGCATGCTGAAGATGGCCCCTTATACGAATATGCCGGACGACGTGGCCCAGGCAGCCAAGGATGCCGAGGACGGCATCAAGTCAGGCAAGATCGTGATCTTCAGCGGACCGATCAACGACCAGGACGGCAAGCCGAAGGTCGCGGCCGGTGCGACGCTGGCCGATGCCGATGTGCTGGGCATGGATTGGCTCGCCGAAGGTATCGAAGGCACCCTGCCGAAGTAAGCGCAGGGGCTAGCGAATCCGATCAGGCCCCGTTCCCGCAGTCTCGGGGACGGGGCCTGCTGTTTCGAGGCGATGATGAGCGAGCTGGCACGACATATCGACCGCTTGCCCAAGAGTGAGCTCCATATCCATATCGAGGGGACATTGGAGCCGGAGATGATGTTCGCGCTGGCGAAGCGCAACAACGTCAACCTGCCCTATTCCAATGTCGAGGCGCTGCGCGCTGCCTATAAATTCTCGCGGCTGCAGGATTTCCTCGATCTCTACTACCAGGGCATGTCGGTACTGCTGACGGAACAGGATTTCCACGACCTGACGGCAGCCTATCTCGACAAGGTTCAGGCCCAGGGTCTGCGCCATGCCGAGATCTTCTTCGATCCCCAGGGCCATCTCACCCGCGGCATAGCCTTCGCCACGGTGATCGACGGCATCCAGCGTGCCATCGACGAAGCCAAGGCGGCACATGGCATCACGGCCCATCTCATCATGTGTTTCCTGCGCCATCTGGACGAGGCCGATGCCGAGAAGACCCTCGACCTGGCGCTGGCTCATAAGAGCCGCATCCTGGGTATCGGCCTCGATTCTTCCGAGGTCGGCCATCCGCCGCGCAAATTCGCCCGCGTGTTCAGCCGGGCGCGGGCCGAAGGATTTCGCCTGGTTGCCCATGCCGGCGAAGAAGGGCCGCCGGACTATGTCTGGGAGGCGATCGACCTGTTGGGTGTGGAACGCATCGACCATGGCCACCGGGCATTGGAAGATTCGGTGCTGACGGCGCGCCTCGTCCACGACCGCATGGCGCTGACCATCTGTCCGCTCTCCAATGTGCGGCTGGCCGTCGTCGACGATATCCGCCGTCATCCGCTGAAGCAGATGATCGACCGCGGTCTGTTCGTCACACTAAACTCGGACGATCCGGCCTATTTCGGCGGCTACCTGAATGAGAACTATCATGCCGTCCATCAGGCTCTCGGCCTTGATCGGCAGGAGATCGAAGTGCTCGCGCGCAACGGCTTTGCCGCCTCGTTCGTGCCGCCGGCGGAAAAGGCAGCAGCACTCGCCGCCTTTGACCGGCATATCGCGGCCAGCGCCCCGTGAGCGCCGTCATCTGGGATTGGGTCAGCCTGTTGCTGCGCTGGACCCATGTGATGCTGGGGATCGCCTGGATCGGCACCTCGTTCCATTTCATCTGGCTCGATGCCAGCCTGCGCCGCGAGGCCGATCAGCCCGAGGGCGTCTCAGGGGGCAGCTGGATGGTGCATGGCGGCGGCTTCTATCACGCGCGCAAATTCCTCGTGGCGCCGCCGAGGCTGCCCAAGGAACTGCACTGGTTCAAATATGATGCCTATTTCACCTGGATCTCGGGCTTCCTGCTGCTGGCCGTCGTCTATTACGTCGGGGCGGAAGAATTCCTGATCGATCCCGCGGTCATGCCGCTGTCGGTGCCGGCCGCAATCGCGATCAGCATCGGCGGACTCGCCCTGGGATGGCTTGGCTATGACGCGCTATGCAAATCGAAAATCGGCGAGAACACGGGCCTGCTGGCGCTCTGCGTCTTCGCCATGGCGGTCGCCGCGGCCTATGGCTTCTCACAGGTCTTCAGCGGCCGAGCGGCCTATATCCATGTCGGCGCCTTCCTCGGCACCATCATGGCGGCCAATGTCTTCTTCATCATCATCCCCAATCAGAAAACGGTCGTCGCCGACCTGATCGCCGGCCGCGCGCCCGATCTCAGGCTCGGCAAGATCGCCAGGCAGCGCTCGCTGCATAACAACTATCTGACCCTGCCGGTCGTGCTGATGATGATCAGCAATCATTACCCACTGCTCTATCAGCGCGCGGATAATTGGGTCTATGTCGCGGGAATCCTCATTCTCGGCGGCCTTGTCCGGCATTACATAAACTCGAAGGACGAAGGCGCGTCGGGCCGGCGCATCCAATGGCTGCTGCCGGCAGCGGGGCTTCTGGCGGTGGTGCTGATCGTCAGCACTTTCGACTTCTCGCAGTTCGGCCCAAAGGCCGACGCCAATCTGCCGCCGGTCCATTTCGCCGAAGTGGAGCCGATCTTCCAGCAGCGCTGCGAAAGCTGCCATTCGGCCAAGCCCACGGATTCGGTCTACAAGGCGCCGCCCAAGGGCGTGATGTTCGATACGCCCGACCAGATCAAGCACATGGCGCAGCAGATCTACCGCATGACGGTGCTGACCCACACCATGCCCCAGGGTAACAAGACCGCCATGACCCAGGAAGAGCGCGACCTCATCGGACGGTGGATCGCCGGCGGCGCGGGGGATTAGGAAACCCTCCCTCTCCCGCAAGCGGGAGAGGAGAAAAATACTACGCCGCCGTCTTCATCGCCTGTTCGAGCAGGTTCATGCCCTCGTCGATGATCTTGTCCGAGGCCGTCAGCGGCACGAGGATGCGGATCACATTGCCGTAGAGGCCGCAGGAGAGAACGATCAGGCCCAGCTCCAGCGCCTTCTGGGTCAGGACCTTGGTTGCCTCCGGATCGGGATCGAAGCCGCCGCGTTCCTTGACGATCTCGAAGCCGATCATGGCGCCGGGCCCGCGCACGGCGGCCAGCGGCATCAGGTCGTTCTGGCGCGACATCTTGTCGAGCTTGGCTTTGATGCGTGTGCCGATGGCATTGGAGCGATCGAGCAGCTTTTCCTGCTCCATCACATCGAGCACCGCGAGTGCCGCCGCACAGGCGACCGGGTTGCCGCCATAGGTGCCGCCGAGGCCACCCGGCTCCGCCGAATCCATGATCGCCGCGCGGCCGATGATGCCCGACAGCGGGAATCCGCCGGCCAGCGACTTGGCGATGGCGATAAGGTCGGGTTCGACGCCGGTATGCTCGATGCCGAACATCTTGCCGGTGCGTGCGAAACCGGCCTGCACTTCATCGGAAATCAGCACGATGCCGTGCTGGTCGCAAATCTTGCGCAGCGCCACCAGCAACTCGGTCGGTGCCACATAAAAGCCGCCCTCGCCCTGCACCGGTTCCAGTATGATCGCCGCCACCCGCGAGGGCTCGATATCGGCGCGGAACAGGAACTGAAGGGCCTTCAGCGAATCTTCCACGGTCACGCCGTGATGGGGGATCGGGAACGGCAGGTGATAGATCTCGGCCGGCAGCGGGCCAAAGCTCTTCTTGTAGGGCAGCACCTTGCCGGTCATGGCCATGGTCAGCATGGTGCGGCCATGGAAGGCGCCGGTGAAGGCGATGACACCGCTGCGCCCGGTATGGGCGCGCGCCAGCTTGATCGCATTTTCCACCGCTTCGGCGCCGGTCGTGAACAGCACAGTCTTGGCCGGACCCTTGAACGGCGCCAGTTTGTTCAGGCGCTCGGCGAGCTCGATATAGGGCTCATAAGCCAGCACCTGGAAGGCCGTGTGGGTGAAGCGCTCGAGCTGCTTCTGCACCGCGGCCATCACCTTGGGGTGACGGTGCCCGGTGTTCAGCACGGCGATGCCGCCGGCGAAATCGATGTAGCGCTTGCCTTCTACATCCCAGAGCTCGCCGTTTTCGGCGCGGTCGGCATAGACCGCCGTGGCATGGGCCACGCCCCGGGCCACTGCCTTGTTGCGCCGGGCCAGAAGGTCGGAATTGGTCGCCATGATCGTTCTCCTTATGTCTGCGGGGCACTCTACTGACCGGCTTTGCCCGGTCAAGACGCAGCTAAGCGGATTGCTTGGGCCACATAACGGGGCGGCCAATTGCGCGGCTACGGCAAATTTGCCATAAGCTTGTCCAGACATATCGCCACCGACTCATTGGGGATCAATCGGATGACCGCCGCCCAAGCTACATATCCCACGCTCGCTGCCACGCTCTGGCCCGAAAGCAAGACGTCGCCCCTCATCCGCAACGTGACTCTGGCGGTGCTGGGCAGCGCCCTGATGTGGCTTTCGGCCAAGATCCAGGTGCCGCTCTATCCCGTGCCGATCACCATGCAGACGCTGGTTGTGCTGGTGCTGGGTGTTGCCTATGGCCCGAAGCTGGGTGCGGCAACCATGATCGTTTACCTGCTGGAAGGCGCGGTCGGATTACCGGTTTTCGCCGGCGGCTGGAGCGAAGGCGGCGGTATCCATCTGCTCTATGGCCCGACCGGCGGCTATCTCGCCGGATTTGTCGTGGCGGCCGCGGTCTGTGGCCGGCTCGCACAGATGGGCTGGGACCGAGGGATCGTGACTGCGGCTGCCGCCATGATTATCGGCAACCTCATTATCTATGGCTTGGGCCTTACCTGGCTGACCATTCAGATCGGCTTGGCCGACGCGATCAAATATGGCCTCGCCCCGTTCCTTGTCGGCGATGCACTGAAGATCGCCCTGGGCACTTGCGCGCTGCCCGTTGCCTGGCGCGGGATTTCCGGCCGCAGAAACTGAAATCGCTCGTTACTTCGTTCCCATCACGGTGACAGCCGACCAATCCGCCGGCGGCGGATTGGTCTTCAGCGCACGGCACTGATCGATCATCAGGTCTGCCGCCCGGTCGCCGCCGGGTCTTGCCGCGCGGCAGGCTTCGAAGGCGGCGATCGCTTCATCGCATCGGCGCCCTCGATAGGCAGAAAGCCCTGCCTCATAAGCCGCAACCCATTCCTTGCGGTCCGACCCGCCGCCCTCGTCCGCCATGGCCAGCAGTTCGAAAATGGCCGTGCTGCCTATGCGGCCATAGACAGCGACCCGGTCGAGCTCACGGGTGACGATCCCCGCCCCCGCGGCGGCACGGGTTGCCTCGCCGATAATGATATCGGTGCCGTAGAGCTTGTTGATGGCCTCCAGCCGGCTCGCGAGATTCACCGTGTCGCCGATGACCGTGTAATTGAGGCGCTCTTCCGAGCCGATGTTGCCCACCAGCATCGTCCCGGTATTGATGCCAATGCGCAGACGCAGTGGCGTGCTCTCGCCGGCATCCTGCGGCGTGCGCAGACCGGACATCAGGCGCTGGCAGGCGAGAGCCGCGCGACAGGCTGCAACCGCATGTTCGGGGCGGCGAACCGGCGCCCCCCAAAAGGCCATCACCGCATCGCCGATGAACTTGTCGATGGTGCCGCCTTGCTGATGAATGGCATGCGAGGCAGCGCTGAGATATTCAGTCAGGACGGGGACGATGCCGGGGCCCAGCCGCTCCGAGAGCGTGGTGAAGCCCGCCAGATCGGAGAAGAAAACGGTCAGGGTCTGCTGCTCGCCGCCGGGCCGGGCCTCGATGCCTTGCGACACCAGGGTGCGGACCAGTTCCGTCGGCAGGTATTTCTTGAACGAGGTCAGGCCCTGGGCCATCTGCATCAGGGCCGAGGAAAGATTATCCAACTCCTTCAGCGATGAGGGAACACGCTGAATCTGGTCGAGGCGGAATGACTCGATGTGGTGAAGCTGGCCGGCAATCCCGATCAGCGGACGGCCAATCAACCGATCCGCCAGCAGGATCGCGACCCCCAGCATGACCAGGGTGAAAACGATCAAGACATAGACGAGTCGCTGGGTGTTGCGGTCGATATTGCCGAGGAAGTCCTTTTCCGGAATGACCGTCACGATGGTCCAGTCGAGGAACTGGAGCGAAGACAGGCTGACGAAATAGAGCGAACCATCGGATGCTCGAAACGGGGCCAGCGGCTCGGTCATGCTGACCTTGGTGAGGTCGACATGGTTGGCCCCAATTGCCTCGCGCGCCGTTACCAGCAACGGACTCTCTGTCAGCGAGATCTGGGAGATGTCGCGCATCACCCCGTCATTTTCGGCTTTCAATTCTGCCGGATCGGGCGAAGCGATGATGCCGCCTTTGGAATCGAGGATCACCGCGGTGCCGGACGTCCCGACATGCAAGCCCGCCATATATTGCGAGAGCTGGCGAAGCTCGATGCTGACGGCGATCACGCCGATGAACTGTTTGTAGAGCTCGAAGCGGGCCGAAATCGTTACCGCGGGCCGCGAACCATCAGGAAAGGTGTGTCCCAAGGTCCAGACCGTATGGTCGGCGGCCATCGCCGCCTTGTACCAGGGCTGGTCGGTGCTGGAGAAGGTCGAACGCTCCCAGCTTCGTCCGAGGAACCGCGCCTCGGGTACAGCCTGCAGATACTGGTCGATGCGCAGCGGTGCCGTTGGATGGTCTTCTTCCCACATGACCTCGACGTTGCGCAGCTCCACTTCGGAAAAGCGCTCGGTGCCGAAGAAATGCCCGTTGGGCCAGCCGAAAGAAATCCAGGAAAGCACAGGTTGGGAGTTCAGCAACGCCGTAAAGATGAACTCGCGCTTGCCCTCGTCATCCGGCGTGATCGCCGCCTGGAAGAAGATAGAACGTACCGACTCTTCCGCGGCCTGGGCGTTGGCCAGAGCGGTACTCACCTCGCCGCGAATGGAATCGACGATCTGCTTGTTCAGCTGTCCGGCGACATCGGCCACGTTCTGGCGCGCCGTATGGGCCCAGGAGAGATGGATCAGCAGTGCCGTCGACAGGACACCCAACAGAACGATTCCGGCCAGCGCCGTGCGCAAGGCAAGACGAGGGAGCCTCACGCCAGGTGACTCATGGGAGAAGGCTCACGGTTGGGGGCCGGTTATCAGGCGGGCGCCGCGCTGGAAGGTGAGATAGGCCCAGATCCACTCGATCAGAATACTCAAGCGGTTGCGAAAACCGATGAGGAAAAAGATATGCACCACGCCCCAAAGCAGCCAGGCGGGCAAACCGCTGACCCGAAGCCAGCCGAAATCGGCGATGGCGCTGCTGCGCCCGATCGTCGCGAGGTTCCCAACGTTGACGTAGCGGAACGGCTTGGGCGCGGCGCGCCCTTCCAGCTTTGCGCGGATGGCCTTGGCGGCATAGACCCCCTGCTGCTTGGCGGCCGGCGCCACGCCGGGAACCGGCTTGCCGCCCTTGCCGATGACGAGCGCCGTGTCGCCGATGACGAAGATTTCGGGATGGCCAGACAATGTCAGGTCGCTGTCGACCTTGACCCGCCCTGCCCGATCGGCTTCCGCATGAAGCCAGCGCGCGGCCGGCGAGGCGGCGACACCCGCTGCCCAGATGACGCAGTCGGTATCGATGCGCTCGCCGCCGGCGACCACCCCCGCCGCGTCGCATTCGGTCACTGCCGCATTGATCTTGGTCTCGACCCCCAACCTGGCCAGCGCACGAACGGCCGAAGCCGACAGGGAATCGGGAAACGACGTCAGGATGCGCGGGCCGGCTTCCACCAGGATCACGCGGGTCTGGCGCGGATCGATGTGCCGGAAGTCCTTCGCCAGCGCCATCTTGGCAAGCTCGGCGATGGCGCCGGCCATTTCAACGCCGGTCGGGCCGCCGCCGATCACGACAAAGGTCAGGAAACGGTGGCGTTCGTGATTCGCGGCATTCTCCGCACGCTCAAAGGCCACCAGGATCTCGCGGCGGATCGCGGTTGCATCCTCGATCTTCTTCAGGCCCGGTGCGAACTGCTCCCAGTCGTCATGGCCGAAATAGGCATGGCGGGCACCGGTGGCGACGATCAGCCAGTCGAAAGGCAGGCGCTCGTTCTCCAGCTCGACCTGTTTTGCCGCCGTATCGACGCCCGTGACGCGGCTCAGTCGCACCGTGACGTTCGATTGCCCCCGCAGGATGGAGCGCACGGGAGCGGCGATCTGGGCGGGCGACAGGCCGGCGGTTGCGACCTGGTAGAGCAAGGGTTGAAACAGGTGGTAGTTATGCCGGTCGATCACGGTCACATCGGCGGCCGCACCCTTCAGCGTTTTGGCGGCCATGAGGCCGCCAAAACCAGCACCGATGATGACGATGCGCGGCCGGGCCGCCGCCCCTCGTGTCGCCTCGGCATTCATCTCAACGGTCGCCGAGGATCCAGGGCTTCATCAGGCGATCGAGCGAAATGGCGCCGGGTCCACGTGTCAGCAGGAACAGCAGCATGGCGGCCCAGCTGAGATGCTCTACCCAGTTCTCCGGATAGACGAAGGTCTGGATGACGAACACCATGCCCAGCAGCGGCAAGGTCGCAAGGCGTGTCAGCAGGCCGAAAAAGATCAGGGTCGAACAGCCGAGTTCACATGTCGCCGCCATGGCCGCCGCAAATTGCGGGCTCAGCAGCGGCACATGATATTCGTTGGTGAACAGAAGGATCGTCGTATCCCAGCTCGCGATCTTGCTCTGCCCCGACTTCCAGAAGACGCTGGCAATGCTGAAGCGAAAGACAAGCTGGAGCAGCGACAGGGGAAATTTCTGGAGGCGTAAGAGGATCGGTTCGACAATTCCGCGCAACGGAGTGTGCGGAACGGAAGCAGTAGCGGCGAGCATCATGACACGAATCTCCTAGGGCTGTTTGGCGGGGACGCTTTCGGCCTCGCCGGGTTTGGGGGCAAGCGTGAAGCCGGTGACGAGGCCATCGGCAAACAGACGGCGCAGGCCGTGGGCCGTGTCGTACAGGGGATCGCAGACAAGAGCCGCTGCGACGGCGGTATCGAGATTGCGCCCCTTCGCCAGTTCGGAGCGCAGGACGAACTCGCCGGGTTCGAGTGAACGGAACACGACATCCTCACCGAGCTGGCGGATCTCGAGCCGGCAACCGCCGGCATCTAGATCGATCATGCCATCGCTCTCACTGCCCGGTTTGTTCTGGTGCCAGATTCGATCGATGGGCCAGCGCGATTCGATGAGCCGCAAAGATGGCTGAAGCGCGAAAACGAGTTGCGGGTAATCGGCCGCGTCGAGATGGGCCAAATCCTTGCTGCCGATGACCGGAAAGGCGGGTGAATGCAGGGCGCCGCTGATCAGCCACTCCAGCCGCGCGACATCGCCGATATAGCTCAGATGCGCGCAGGGCGGGAATGCAGCAAGGAAATCGGGGAATTCCTCGCCATATTCGAACAGGCAGACCTGGCGGGGCGGCGATATCTTGATGAATTCGCTGGCGGCATAGGCGAAGAACCGCGGGTCGAGCACCCGGCAGACCACCGGAAATGTAGCCTTCAGCGCCTCGCCCAGCGATGCGTTGTAGTGGTTGCGATAGATGTTGAGCCGCTGGGCAGGATCAAGCCCATCGCCCATGATCGCGGCCACGATCGATTCCTCGTCATGGCCGAGAACGGCTTGGCCGACGCCACATTGCAGGTCATGCAGCTGGGAGGGATTACGCGGCCTGGACATCGTCGTTCTCGGGGCAAAGGGTGGCACAAACGGCATCGGCCTTGGCGGCCTCGGCCAACAGGATGTCCAGAGCGGGAAGTTGGCTGTCCCATTCGACCAGGGTCGGGCGCCGGCCGAAGCGCCGCAGAGCATCACCCTGCAGCGCCCAGACTTCATTGCTTACCGCACTGCCGTGATCGTCGATCAGGATCGTGTGGTCGCCCACGACATTGGCGGCGTGGCCGGCCAGATGGATCTCGCCGATGGCGGCGGGCGGCAATGCCGCAAGATAGGCCAGCGGGTCGAAATCCAGGTTGCGACTGCTGACATAGATGTTGTTGACGTCGCAGAGCAGGCCGCAGCCCGTCCGCGCCGCGAGCGCGGCCAGGAATTCCGCTTCGGGAATCGGCGAATGTCGATAGCGCAAATAAGCGGACGGGTTTTCCACCAGGATGCATCGACCGAGGCGCGACTGCACGATGTCGACATGCCCGGCCATGACGTCGAGAGATTCCTCGGTGCAGGGCAGCGGCATCAGATCGTTCAGATAGACGCCCCCGGTATCGCACCAGGCGAGATGCTCCGACACCAGGAAGGGATCGAGACTGTCGGCAAGACGCTTGAGGCGCGCGAGATGCCCATCGTCGATGCCGCCGGCGGCGCCCAGCGACAACCCTACGCCGTGCAGGCTGAGGGGATAGTCGCCGCGCAGGCGTTCCAGCGCGCGAAAGGCGGGGCCGAAGCCCATGTAATTCTCTGCGTGCACTTCCAGCCAGCCGACGGCCGGTTGCCGGGCCGAAACCTCCGCCATGTGCGGCGCGCGAAGCCCGATGCCGGCTTTCACCGGCATCGGTTGCATCGCGGATGGCACCGCAGAAGGACGTTCGGTCACGGCTCGGCTCCGGTCCTGTCTGTTTCTGACGATCAGGCCTTCGGCATTTCGCTGCCGCCGGCGATCTTGGCGCAGGATCCCGCCGGAACATAGATCCAGGAGGCGCCGTCCATATCCTTGGTCGAGGTGCCGGCGCAGGAATGAGTTGCGGTCTGGCAGTCGTTCAAGCCGGCCTTGGCGACGCCGTAGCATTTCTCGGCCTGGAAGGTGGGAGCCGCGGCCGGGCCGGCATAAGCCAGCATCGGCACGGCGATGGCGGCCAGCATGGCCGAAGCAGCGACAAGAGAGGTTTTCATAAGTCTAGCTCCTTGGGGTTTGAGACAGTTGCCTTATTGCCGGTCCGCGCTGGCCAGGCCCCATCAGGGCAGGGCCGCTTGAAACCATGACCGCAATGTAGGACCTGGGCGGAAGGAGCGGAAATGCCCTGTCTTCATCATTTCGATAGCAGCCGTGCATGACCGGCTCACCGCTTATCCCTGACCGGCCAAAAAGGCCCGAAACACCGCATCATTCTTCTCTCACGGCGCCGTGAGCGGCCCATGCAGATTCCTGCCTGCCGGAACGGCAGGCGATGACCGCCTCTTATGAACTTCATAGGCAAACGGCATTTCATCTCTGGTCCCGGATTTCCGATCCTCTCATCCGATGCTGAGGCGTTACCCGCCCAGCCAAACCCAGAGGAAAGGACTCATCATGACCACCAACAAGACTCTCAGCCGCGGGTTCCGCCACAGCCTGGCGATCGCCGCCGCTGCCGCTGCCTTTGCGCTGTTCTCCACATCGGCCTTCGCCAATGGCTGCCCGGCGGGCAAGCTTGTTGCCGATGGCCAGGGCCAGAAGGCCGGTGCAACGATGCCCGTGGGCGTCACCGATACCGTGCTGGCCAAGATCGACCTGGCGAAGGAAAAGGTGGCCCTGCCCGATCACATGCTGCGCATGCGCCGGCTGGTGATCCAGCCGGGCGGCGTCGTTCCCTGGCACAGCCATGGCGACCGGCCGGCCCTTATCTACATCGTCGCGGGCGAGATCACTGAATACGCCAGCGATTGCACAGTGCCGATTATCCACAAGGCGGGCGACGTCTCGGTCGATGCCGACCTGTCCCACTGGTGGAAGAACACCGGCACCAAGACGGTCGTCTTGATCTCGGCCGATCTGTTCCACGACCAGACCGACGTGAACATGTAGAGGTGCATCCTGCCGGATGCATCAGGTGTGTGTGGCGTCCGCCCCTCCCCCCACGGACGCCACACCCCCCTCTTCCAATGAAAGGCACTCCCATGATCCGCCAGCACCCAGGCCTCAGCGATGCGTTCCGAAGTTTCGTCATCGGCCTTACCGCCTTTCTGACGGTGGTCGATCTGTTCGCAACGCAGGCAATCCTGCCCAGCCTGGCGCACGCCTATGGCGTCAGCCCCGCTGCGATGGGCCTTGCGGTCAATGCCAGCACCATCGGCATGGCAATCGCCGGACTGGCGGTCGCTCTCTTCAGCCGGCGCATCGCGCGGCGCGGCGGAGTCCTGATCAGCCTTGCGCTGCTGTCGATCCCCACCTCGTTGCTGGCCATTGCGCCGAACCTTGCCGTCTTCACCGCGCTGCGGATCACGCAAGGCCTGTTCATGTCCACAGCCTTCACCCTGACGCTCGCCTATCTGGCGGAACAATGCAGCGCCAGGGCTTCGGCGGGCGCTTTTGCCGCCTATATCACCGGCAATGTGGCGAGCAACCTGTTCGGCCGGCTGATGTCCGCCGCGATTGCCGATCATCTCGGCCTGGCGGCCAATTTCTACATCTTCGCGCTGCTCAATCTCTGTGGCGCCGTGCTGGTCTATTTCACCCTCAAGCGCGCACGGCCCTTGGCAGCCGCCCGGCCGGCCCGCCACTCGCCCTTTGCCGCGCTGGGCGAGCATCTCGCCAACGGACCGTTGCGCGCCAGTTTTGCCATCGGTTTCCTGATCCTGTTTACCTTCATCGGCACCTTCACTTATGTGAACTTCGTTCTGGTGCGCCAGCCGTTGGGCCTCAGCCCCATGCAACTGGGCTTCGTCTATTTCGTCTTCCTGCCTGCCATCGTGACGACGCCGCTGGCGGGAACGGTTGTCCGGCGGCTGGGCACCCGCCCCACGTTCTGGGGCGCGCTGACCGTCGCTGCCATCGGGCTGCCGCTGCTGCTGGCGGCAAACCTGCCTGCGGTTCTGACCGGCCTGGCCCTGATCGGGGCCGGCACATTCTTTGCCCAAGCGGCCGCCACCGGCTTTGTCAGCCGGATCGCGACCGGCGACCGCGGTTCAGCCAGCGGCATCTATCTGGCCTGCTATTTTCTCGGCGGGCTGGTGGGCAGTGCGGTACTGGGTCAGGTCTTCGACCGGCTTGGCTGGGCGGCCTGCGTCGGCGGACTTGGAATCTCGCTGGCACTTGCCGGGCTGCTTGCCTTCCGGCTGAAGATGGCGGCACCAATGGCCGTTGCGATGCAGGCGGCCTGAGGGGGTCCATGACACTCGTTTTCACCCCAGGCCGGTGTGCCGGACCCCGGGCTATCATGCCGAGCAAGGAAGGAAGCCGATCATGAAGCCCTATGACGCCGGACAGCGTATCGTGCGCAATCTCCACACCACGGCGTTCAAGCCACTGCAGCTCGATGGCCTTGCCTATGAAGGGCTGAGCTACCTGCAGCTCGACCACAGGCGCCAGGAAGGTACCGGCCTGCATGTGCTCAAAATGGCGCCGGGCACGACCTCGCTGCCCCATGAACATACTTCCGACGAGATCTTCTTCGTATTGGAGGGCGAGCTGGTCGACTTCGACGGCACCCGTTACAAGGCCGGCGACATGGTGCTGTTGCGCGCAGGCACAATACACAGCTCACACAGCCCCGCAGGCTGCAC
>DASXQK010000162.1:0-6137 GCA_036493015.1 Dongiaceae bacterium
TCCGCCGGCGTGTAATGCATGACCGATATGACGCGGACCTTGCCGTCCTCGACCGCGATGCGCACGCCGATGCCGCCAAACCCTTCGCGACCGGCCCGGTTCTCAATGGCTGCGTCGTGGCCGGCATAGCGCGAGAACTGGTCGAGCCGCGCCAGCATGCCGTTGAAGACGATCTGATAGAGGACCTCGCTGCTCGTCTTGCCAATTGCCGGGGAGACCTTGCGCGCCGTTACCAAGGCGCCGGCGGTCATCACCGCCCAGTCATCGGCGTCGTAACCCTCGGTGGCGAACGTCGCCGCCGGCACGCCGCCGTAATCGAGATCGAACTTGCCGGTCGTGCGGTGGACCGTAAATTTCTGGTCCAATGAGGCGAGGGCGGCCAGGCCCCCCTCGGTCAGGTTCCCGAGGTCTTCCTTGATAATGTAATACTGATCGATGTCCTCATAACCGGCGATAAACATCCTGCGGTCGCGTTCATAATCGGCATTGGCCGCCAGCGAAGAGCCGCCGGTGGTGCAGCCCGCCACGGCGAGAAAGGCCAAAAGCGCCGGCATCCGGCGCAACGGCGATATCAATTGCGTGGCGAAGGACATGAACTTCCGTTCTTGAAGCCGGCCATGGCGGTCCGAAGCCAGCCGGCCCGTCTGGCTATCTCGGGTTATAGATAGCAGAAATCACCATCGTGACCAGAGGGCCACAGCGCTAGTGTCGTGTGTTTGTTGAATTTTTTGTGACGATGCGGCCCAGGAGTCACAAGCTCGCGGGCGCGAGCCTGCCCTTATGGGTCAATCTGCTAGCGGCGTCGTTTATGGGGGCGGCCCCGGCGAGGCTCTTTAGGTCGCCTTGCAGCCGTTCGCGCCGGCGCTTTGACTTTGCTGGATTTTTTGCCCTTTGCCGATGACGGCAGGGCGGCGATCCGGTCGCCGTCGGCTGCTTCGATCAGCGCAAGCAACAGGCCGCCGGTCAGGGGTTCTGCCTGGACCAGCCGCACCATGACTCGCTCGCCCAGGCGATAAACGCGGCCCCAGCGCCGGCCGACCAAAGCGTGATTCGGTTCGTCGTGGTCATAGAAGTCATTGGGCAGGCTGTTGATGGGCACCAGCCCATCGGCGCCGGTTTCATCCAGGCGGATGAACAGGCCGAAGCGGGTAACGCCCGCGACCCGGCCGGGGACGATTTCACCGACGCGATTCGCCAAAAAGGCGGCAACGAAGCGGTCGATGGCATCGCGCTCTGCCGCCGCGGCCCGGCGTTCCGTCCCGGAGATATGCTCGCCAATGGCGGCAAATCGCTCGCCTTCGCCCGGCGGCAGGGCGCCATCGCCCAGCCTGCAGCCGGCGATCAGCGCGCGATGCACCAGCAAATCGGCATAGCGGCGGATGGGCGAGGTGAAATGGGCGTAGCGCGGCAGGGCCAGGCCGAAATGCCCGATATTCACCGGGCTGTAGACCGCCTGTGATTGGCTTCTCAGTACAAGTTCGTGAACCATCGTGGCGTAGGGGGTGTCCTTCGCCTTCTCCAGCAGCTGGGTGAACATGCGGGGGCGCAATACCTGGCCGCGGGCGAGGCTCAGTCCCAGGCCCAGCGTCGCCACGAACACGCGCAGCGCCTCGATCTTGGCGGCATCCGGCGCATCGTGGACGCGATACATGCAGGGCTGGCGCAGCTTCTCCAGCGTCTCGGCCGCCGCGACATTGGCCAGGATCATGAACTCCTCGATCAGCCGATGGCTGTCGAGCCGCGTACGGGCCTGGATGCGCTCCACATTCCCCTGGTCGTCCAGGATCACTTGACGCTCGGGCAGATCGAGATCCAGCGTGCCGCGATGCTGGCGCTCCTTCAGCAGCGCGCGAAAGGCGCTGTAGAGCGGCTTGATAACCGGTTCGATCAAAGATGACGTGCGCTCATCGGGGTGTCCGTCGGCCGCTGCCTGTACCTGTTCATAGGTCAACCGTGCACTGGAGCGCATCAGGCCACGCATGAAACGGTGGCGCAGCTTGCGGCCCTCGGCATCGATCACCATGCGCACGGCAAGGCAGCCGCGATCCTCGCCGGGCTTCAGCGAGCAGAGCCCGTTGGAGAGTTCCTCGGGCAGCATCGGGACGACCCGGTCGGGGAAATAGACCGAGTTGCCGCGCCAATAGGCATTGCGATCCAGCGCATCGCCAGCCTGTACATAATGAGCGACATCGGCGATGGCGACGATCAATACGAAGCCGCCGGGATTCTGGGGATCGGTGTCGGGATCGGCGAAAACCGCGTCGTCGAAATCGCGTGCATCGGCGCCGTCAATGGTGACCAGCGGCACGGCGCGCAGATCGGTGCGTTCGCCCAGGCTGACAGGACGTGCGGATGCAGCGATGGCTTGTGCTTCGGGATCGAAGGCGACGGGAATGTCGTGCTCGTAGATCGAGAGCAGGCTGGCGGAGTGAGGCCCGCCCTGTGGTCCCAGCCGCTGGACGATGCGCGCCTGGGGCAGGCCGTGGCGTTGGCCGGGCAGCGCCTGGGCAAGCACGATCTCACCCGGTCTTGCCCCGCCACTATCGGCCGAGGCGACACGGAATTCGTTGCGCGATTTCTTGCTGGCGGGCCGGATGCGTCCCGTGCCGTCGCCGGCGCGGTCATACACGCCGACGATGCGTACCGGCAGTTCCGGTAGCCGTCGAATGACGCGGGCCTGATAACTGTTGTCATCAATGCGGCTGAGCCGTGCCAGCACGCGATCGCCGCGGGCAAGTGCCGGCTTTGCGAAACGTTCCGCATGCAGGAAGATTTTTGGCGCCTTGGCGTCGCCGCTGAAGTCGGCTGGAGTCGCCAGCAATTCGCCATCGACGTCGGGGCCGAGGACAGTGAGGGTCGCAACCTCATCCAGTGCGCCCGGGCTTGCCATCCGGCGGTGCTTGCCGCGGTCGACATCGCCCTCGCGCTCGAGCTGCTTCAGCATCGCCTTCAGGCCGATGCGATCCGCACCTTTGATACCGAAGGCGCGCGCGATCTCGCGCTTGCCCACGGGTGTCGGCGATTCACGAATGAATTCGAGGATCTTCTCGCGGGTGGGCAGCGGCGCCTGTTTGCGCCGGTTTTCGCCCATCAGGCCGGTGCCTTGAACTCGACCTCGACGAAGACGAATTCATAATCATTGGCATTGATCACATCATGCTCGACGCCGATCGGCCGGTAATAGGATTTACCCGCCGTCAGCTCGGCAAAGTGAGTCTCCTTGCCGGTCTCGAGCTGAAGCTTGCCGGTCACCATCGGCACGACGACATAGTCGTAGCCGTGGCGATGCCAGCCGGTGGCGGCGCCGGGCGCAAAGCGCCACTCGGTGACTTTCACGCGTTCATTCTCGACCTGGACGGTTGGCTTTGCCGCCGGACGCTTTTTATCCGTGCTCACTATTCGCTCGCTGTCTTCTTGGGGTTCGGCGCCGCCGCAGCCGCAGCGGCCTTTTTCTTCGCTGCCTTGGGTTTTGGCGTCTTTGCCGCGGCTGCCTTTGGAATTGGCCGGCGTGCTGTCTTGCGGCCGCCACCGCCGCGCGCGGCGCGTTCTTCGAGCAGCGGCAATGCCTGTTCCAGCGTCACATCGCCGGGAGTCAGAGATTTCGGCAGGGTGGCATTGATCTTGCCGTGCTTCACATAGGGGCCATAGCGGCCTTCATGCAGGGTCACCGGCTTGTCGTCGGCCGGGTGGTTGCCCAAGGGCTTGCCGGGCGCCGCACCCCCGCGTCGCACGCCGCGTGGCTCCGCCAACAACGAGACGGCGCGATTGAGGCCGATGGTCAAAACGTCATCGTCCTTGGCCAGCGATTTATAGACCGTGCCGTGTTTGAGATAGGGGCCGAAACGCCCAATGCCGGCGGTGATCATCTGGCTGTCTTCAGGATGGGCGCCGACATCGCGCGGCAACGCCAGCAGCGCCAGCGCCTTGGCGAGATCGACGTCGTTCGCCTCAAGGCCCTTGGGCAGCGAGGCACGCTTGGGCTTCGCCGGCTTCTCGACCTTCGGTGCCTTTTCGCCCTTGGGGCGCTTCTCGCCCTTGGCGCGTTTTTCCTTGGGCGGGGCAGGGATGTTTTCGCCCAGCTGGACATATTGCCCATAGGGGCCCTGGCGCAGGCTGACCTTGAGGCCGCTGGCGGGATCGAGGCCCAGCTCCTTCGGCCCCATCTCGACGGCTCCATTGCCATTGTCGATGCCGAGCCGGCGCGTATAGCGGCATTCGGGATAGTTCTCGCAGCCGATGAAGGCGCCGAACTTGCCGAGCTTCAGGCTGAGGCGGCCCTTGGCGCACACCGGGCAGACACGTGGATCGGAGCCGTCGGTGCTTTCGGGAAAGAAATGCCGGCCGAGATCGGCATCCAGTGCATCGATGACTTCGCTGATGCGCAGATCCTTGGTCTCGCCGACGGCGGCGCTGAAATCGTCCCAGAACTGGCGCAGCACCGCTTTCCAGTCGATTCGCCCGCCCGAAATATCGTCGAGCTGTTCTTCCAGATTGGCGGTGAAGTCGTATTCGACGTAGCGCTTGAAGAATCCGGTCAGGAAGGCGGTCACCAACCGGCCGCGATCCTCGGGATAGAAGCGGCGTCGATCGAGACGGACGTAGCTGCGGTCCTGGAGGACCTGCAGGATCGAGGCATAAGTGGAGGGCCGGCCGATACCGAGCTCTTCCAGGCGCTTGACCAGGCTCGCTTCCGAATATCGCGGCGGCGGCTGGGTGAAATGTTGCTCCGGTTTCGTCTCCTGCCTGGTGACCGGCTGCTCGGGCCGCATATCCGGCAGGCGACCCTCGCCTTCCTCGTCCTCGCTGGGATCGTCGCGGTCTTCCTGATAGAGCGTCAGGAAGCCGTCGAACTTCAGCACCGAGCCATTGGCGCGAAAAACAACGTTGGTCCCGGCGATGTCGACGGCGACCTGGTCCAGCTCGGCGCTCTCCATCTGGCTCGCCACCGTGCGTTTCCAGATCAGTTCATAGAGCCGGCGCTGGTCGCCATCCAGCTGGCGGCCGATATCACGCGGGCGGCGGAAAAGATCCGTCGGCCGGATGGCCTCGTGTGCCTCCTGCGCGTTCTTGGCCTTGGTCGCGTAAAAGCGCGGCTTCTCCGGCAGATAGCGCTCGCCGTAATCGGCCTGGATCAGCCGGCGGCTGGCGGCGATGGCTTCACCCGAGAGCTGCACCGAATCCGTGCGCATATAGGTGATCAGGCCGACGGTCTCGCCGCCGATATCGACACCTTCATACAGGCGCTGGGCCAGCCGCATGGTGTGGCTGGCGCTGAAGCCCAGCTTGCGCGAGGCTTCCTGCTGCAGCGTCGAGGTGGTGAAGGAAGGGAAGGGATTGCGCTTGACCGTCTTGCGCTCGACCGCCGTGACCTTGAAGGGTGCGCCGCCGGCGATTTTCTCCGCCGCCGCTTTCGCCGCCGCTTCATTGGGGAGGTCGAACTTCTCGAGCTTGCGCCCGTCGAGATGGGTGAGGCGGGCCGTGAAGGTCTGGCCGTCCTCGGTGGTGAACACCACCGCGATGGTCCAGTACTCCTGCGCCTTGAAGATCTCGATCTCCGCTTCGCGCTCGCAGATCAGACGCAGCGCCACGGATTGTACCCGGCCGGCAGAGCGGCTGCCCGGCAGCTTGCGCCAGAGAACCGGCGACAAGGTGAAGCCCACCAGATAATCCAGCGCACGGCGGGCGAGATAGGCCTCGACCAGCTCACGGTTCACCTCGCGCGGATGCTTCATGGCCTCCAGCACGGCGGATTTGGTGATTTCGTGGAAGACGACGCGCTCGACCGGCTTGCCGCCGATCGCCTTGCGGCGCTTCAGCTCCTCGCTGATATGCCAGGAGATCGCCTCGCCCTCGCGATCCGGGTCAGTCGCCAGGATCAGCCGGTCGGCGGATTTGAGGGCCTGGGCGATGGCCTTGATCCGCGCTTCGGATTTGCCTTCGACCTCCCAGCTCATGGCGAAATCTTCTGCCGGACGCACGGAGCCATCCTTGGGCGGCAGATCGCGGACATGGCCGAAGCTCGCCAGGACCGTGTAGTCGGATCCCAGATACTTATTAATAGTTTTCGCTTTGGCGGGTGATTCGACGACGACGACGTTCATTCGGGCGGCGGTTCTTTCGTTACTCGGGCATTTGTC
>DASXQK010000163.1:0-8193 GCA_036493015.1 Dongiaceae bacterium
TCGGGCAGCGCATAAAGGCGCGCAAATCGTCTGCCGCCCGATCCAATCGGCGGCGCCAGACCCCGGCAATGGCTGACATTCAGCGCGTGATGCGCTGGTTCGTTCCCGCCGGCGGTACGCGTAAGGTTCGAGGGTAGCGATCGCGACGCATTGGACCGCTACGACGAGCTTCTGGGCCTCGCCGCCAGACGAAGGCAGGGGCCATCGTAACGTTTTGATCCAAGTGGAAGTCCGACGACTGACACCCCCTTCACCCGGTGATCGGCGCCGGCGCAGGCCACCTCATGCCGGGCCTTTTCCCTCAAGTGCGGCAAGACTTTCAGCCAGCATGTGATCGACGATACGACGATGCGTGTGATGGTGCAGCACATGAGCGCGGGCGGCTTCAGCCATCTTGCTCAGCCGCTGCTTGTCCGCCAACGCCGTGATGATTGCCTCGCGCAACCCATCGCCATCGGGTGCATAGAACACGGCATGCTCACCATCGCGCAGCGGCTGGTAGCGGCTGATGCCTGGCTGGCTTAGCACCGGCACGGAGAGGCAAAGGCTGGATTCATAGTGCCTGTGACACTCCCAGCCATAGCCCTCCGGCGACCAGGCAAGCCAGGCGCGCGCGCAGCGCGCGAGATATTCGGCCATGGGAAGTCTGCTTTCGCCAACGTCGACAACGTAGCCCTCTTCCTGGAGAGCGCGCAGCACAGGCAGGCCCCGCGCGCGCAACGTGGAATTGATCGAGCCGGCAAAGAAGACATCAACTTGCTTTACCGGATTCGTCGCCAGGGCAAGTCGAGCCGTTTCTTGCGCGATGGCTGGCGAGATGGGCCGCAGCTTGTCCAGATTGCGGGCAACCAAGGGCGAGGCCATGACAGCGCGATGACTGCGAAGCTGCCGGGTCGCATCGAGAAATACCTTCGCACCATCCAACGGCAGCTCCCGTTTGAAACAAAGCAGCGCGCGATCGAGGAGCGGCAGGTTGTGCGCCGGAACAAGCGTCTCGTCGTTGAGATCGAGCATCACCATCGGCGTGGATGGGGGCAGGCGCAACATCGCCGTGCCGAGGGTTCGCGGGCGTGCCAACCGGCGCAGCAGCGCCTTCGACGCAGCGGCGAAGCCGTGCTTGCGATCCCAGAGCGGGCGCACCGGCGCGTAACAGAAGACGATGTCCCACTCGCCCCGCGACAAGGCGCGGCTGAGCCATGGCAGGAGGGCCGGGCTGAAGACGTGGCAGTCTATATCGGCCACACGGGTTGGGTTCTCCCCCGTGAAGATCAGCGTCGTGCGGTCGGGCAGGCTCCGCTTGAACAGGCTGAACTCGCCGACCTCCAGGACTTTCAACTGGTCGGCCGGCTTCATCGCGCTCCGCTCACGCGCCGGCGGGAAGCGAGCAACGGGCGCAAGACACGGCCCATGATGAAATCCTTGCGGCGACGCCAGCGATAGGCGGCGAGCGCCTGTTTCGGCGTCTTGCCCAGCGGCAGATCGTGCCAGACATGACAGCGCCGGCAGCCCTCACAGAGAACTTCCAGTTCATCGGCCGAGGTCACCAGGCGCTCCAGAAATTCACTCTCGCCGCCCCGTGTACGGTAGGTCCAGATGGGGCCGGGAAAACCTCGCAGCAAAGTGGCGTTGAAGGCGAAGCCGGCCATGTCGACGGGAAATCGGCGCGTCTTCCAATGGGCGCTCCAGTCGACAATGCGCCCCCTTCGCAGAATCGGCCGCTCGATACCGCTCGGGCCGAGCAAGCCGACGGGCAGCACGCCGACGCGCTCGACCCGGCGCAGTTCCGCGAATAGCGGCCGCTCATAGTAATTGTCGTCATCGGCGAGATAGACGATGCCCGGCAGCGCGTGATCGCGGATGTGGCGCAGAGCTGTATCGCGCCCGGCGTTGCCCCAGGCGCGCGTGGGCCCATGGGCGAGCAAGGTATGCGGGATTCCGCTTTGCGCCAGCAAATCGGCGACGGCAGGAGCCGGCACCGCCCCATCCTCCACCACGATCCAGTGCAGACCTGGGATTTCGCGAAAGGCTTCGATGCAGCGCTTCAGCAGCGCGATGCGTCCGGGCCGTTCATGGGTTGGCGTTACGACCAGGATGGGGGTAGAGGACGCGGATTCCACCATGAGGGTCAGGCTGCGCCAGCAGGCCGCCGCAAGCCCACCGCCCCCCAGAACCTGCGCAGCTGCGGGAACGCACCCTTCTCCGGCACCAGGCTGCGGCGATGATACTGCTGCATGGCGCGCGTAACCTTGGCCACGTCGCGGGCCAGCGGCCAGAAATGGATGATGAAGTCGCCGTGGCGATAACGAGACGCACGCAGGTGCAGATCGGCGTAGGCACCGCGCGCCGGCGTGGAATTCATGACTCGCGGCGGCAGTATGGCGAGATGCTGCCAGCGATCAGGCTTCTGCCCCAGCCAGTCGACGAAGGCGCCCTGTTCGAACCAGTGAGGACGGCTGTTCGGGCAATGCGGCGCACCGATGCGCGCCAGCGCATCCCTGCTCCACGCCGTATTGCGGATCAACCATTGGCCGGTATTGACCGGCGAGGCGCCGGCCTCGCGGGTCAGAATCATGTCCTTGTCCGCTGCCTGCGCGATGATCGACTGAAGCGTGATGGCGGGATTCATGATCAGCGAATCTGCATCGGTCCAGAAGACCCAGTCGTTATCGGTCAGGCAATCGGCGATGGCGGCGGGTTTGCTGAAGGCAGGATGGCGGCTCGCATCGAGCGAACGGGTATGGGCGGCGAAGCCGTAGCCATGCCGCCGTGCATAGGCTTCCTTGTTGGCGGCGCCGATCTGGCCGTATTCGGCGATCTCGGCGGTATAAAGGGTGACGACGCAGATCTTCACCGCTGGCTCCGATCACAGCACCCCAAGCGCCCCGTTGTTCTATAGCCAATGGGCACGCTCAGTGAAAGGCCAACCCAACGGCAAAGTCAGCGTCAGTGAAAATCCCGCGACTGATAGCCCTTCACGCGGTGGTCGTTGCCGGGGCGGGCCACCTCGTCGGCGCGGGCGAGCGGTGCCGGCGGCATAGGCGCCCCGGCCGCCATCTCGCCCAACAGGTGGCTGAGATCGATCAGCCTATCGGCCACCACATGGATGACCAGGCCTTCGCATTGGACGCGGCCGACGACGCCCATCAGATGCGAGGTCAATACGATACGCCGGTGACTTTCGAAGACGCGCGGCCAGATGACGATATTGGCGATACCCGTCTCATCCTCCAGCGTGGCGAAGATAACGCCGCTCGCCGTGCCCGGACGCTGGCGCACCAGTACCAGCCCCGCCACGCCGACCTTGTCGCCATTTCTGATACCGGCGAGGCGTTTGGCCGGCAGATCGAGGGCTCGCGGCAGGCGTGGGCGCAGCAAAGCGAGCGGATGACTCTTCAGCGAGAGATGCAGGGTCGAATAATCCTCGGCCACATGTTCACCCAGCGCCATGGGCGGCAGCTCAACCGGCGTCTCGGCGCCCTGCTCTTCCTCCGCCGCCGCATGGAACAGCGGCAGCGGCGTCTCGCCCAGGCCTTGCAGCGCCCAGAGTGCCTGGCGCCGGTCGAGGCCAAGGGAGCGGCAGGCATCTGCGCGCGCGAGTGCCGCCAGACTGCGCATCGTGAGGCCGGCGCGCCGGCTGAGTGAAAGATTGTCGGCATAGCCGTTGCCGCGCAGTGCAACCAGGCGCTTCGCCTCTGCCTCGCCCAGCCCCTTGATCTGGCGAAAACCCAGCCGCAGGGCATAGCCGTTCATGGCGTTTTCCAGGGTGCAATCCCAATCACTGAAATTGACGTCGACGGCCCGCACCTCCACCCCATGCTCGATGGCATCGCGAACGATCTGCGCCGGGGCATAAAAGCCCATGGGCTGGCTGTTCAGCAGCGAACAGGCGAAGACCGCCGGATAGTGATGCTTCATCCAGGCCGAGATATAGGCGAGCAAAGCGAAGCTCGCGGCATGGCTTTCGGGAAAGCCGTAATCGCCGAAGCCCTCGATCTGGTGAAAGCAGCGCTCGGCGAAATCGCGCTCATAGCCGTTGGCCACCATGCCCTCGATCAGCTTGGCCTCGAACTGGTGGATCGTGCCGTTCTTGCGGAACGTCGCCATGGCGCGGCGAAGCTGGTCGGCCTCGTCGGGGGTGAAATTGGCGGCGACAATGGCGATCTTCATCGCCTGTTCCTGGAACAGCGGCACGCCCAAGGTCTTGCTCAGCACCTGCTCCAGCTCGCGTGAGGGATAAGTCACATGCTCCTTCCCGTCGCGCCGGCGCAGATAGGGATGGACCATGTCGCCCTGGATCGGACCGGGGCGCACGATGGCGACCTCGATCACCAGATCGTAGAACTTCTTGGGCTGCAGGCGCGGCAGCATGGTCATCTGCGCCCGGCTTTCGACCTGGAAGACGCCAACCGTGTCGGCACGCGACATCATGGCGTAGACATCGGGGTCGTCGGCGGGCACGCTGAAAAGATCGAGGCTGCGCCCGTAATGTTCCTTCAGCAGGGTGAAGCTCTTGGCGAGGCAGGTCAGCATGCCCAGCGCCAGCACGTCGACCTTCAGAATCCCCAGCGTGTTCAGATCGTCCTTGTCCCATTCCACCATGGTGCGGTCTGCCATGGCGGCATTCTCGATGGGCACCAGTTCCTCCAGCGGCCCGCGGGTCATGACGAAACCGCCGACATGCTGGGAGAGATGGCGGGGAAAGCCGATCAGCTCGCGGGTCAGCTGCAAGGTCTGCTTCAGGCGCGGGGCCTCGGGGTCGAGGCCGAGTTCGCGTACGCGCTCTTCCTCCAGCCCCTCGCTGCTCCAGCCCCAGATGGCGCCGGAGAGGGCCGCCACCGTGTCGAGGGAAAGGCCCATGGCCTTGCCCACCTCGCGCAGCGCCGAGCGGCTGCGATAGCAGATGACGGTAGCGGCAAGCCCGGCGCGGTGGCGGCCATATTTCGCATAGACATACTGGATCACCTCCTCGCGCCGCTCATGCTCGAAATCGACATCGATATCCGGCGGCTCGTTGCGCGCCGCGCTGATGAAGCGCTCGAACAGCAGATCCATCTTGATCGGATCGATGGCAGTGATTTCCAGGCAATAGCAGACGGCGGAATTGGCAGCCGAGCCACGGCCCTGGCAGAGGATTTCCTTTGACCGGGCGAAGTGCACCAGGTCGCGGACAGTGAGGAAATAGGGCGCGTAGGAAAGCTGGCCGATCAGCGCGAGCTCATGGGCCAGCGCCGCCTGCACTTTCTCCGGCACGCCCTCGGGATAGCGCTTGGCTGCGCCATCGCGCACGAGATGTTCCAGTTCCTGCTGCGGCGTGCGCCCGGCCTCGGTCAACTCATCGGGGTATTCATAACGCAGCTCGTCGAGGGAAAAACGGCAGCGCCGGGCGATTTCCAGCGTACGGGCGAGCGCATCGGGGTATCGGGCGAAGAGCCGCGCCATTTCCGCCGCCGGCTTCAGATGGCGCTCGGCATTGGCGAACAGGCAATATCCCGCTTCGTCGATGGTGCAGTGTTCGCGGATGCAGGTCAGCACATCCTGCAGCGGCCGGCGTTCCGGCCCATGGGCATGGACATCGTTCACGGCCACCAGGGGCGTGGCGCAACGCTCCGCCATCTTTGCCAGCCGCGCCAGGCGCCGCTCATCATCGCCGCGATAGAGATGCTGGCCCGCCAGATAGACATACCCGGGAAAGCGCCCGGTCAGATGCTGCAGCAGGCCCGCAAGCTCCTCCTCATCCCGGATGCCCTCTTCCGGCAGCACAAGAAAAACCAGCCCCTCGCCATGGATGTCGAGATCGGCAAGATCGAGATGGCATTCGCCCTTGAGCGCGCGGCGGCGGCCGAGCGTGATGAGCCTGGCCAGCCGCCCGTAAGCGGCACGATCGATGGGATAGGCCAGCAGGCTGCGTCCACAGCGAAAGTCGAGGCGGCTGCCGACGATAAAGGGCATGTCCACTTTCTTGGCCCGGTCATGGGCGCGCACCACCCCGGCAAGGCTGTTGCGATCGGTCAGCGCGAAGCCGGCAAGCCCCAGCGCCGCCGCGGCAATCGCGAATTCCTCGGGGTGGGAAGCGCCGCGCAGGAAACTGAAATTGCTGGTGATCTGAAGCTCGGCATAAGCTGGCCGAAGTTCAGGCAAAGAGGCCATGGAGATACCACCCTCCCGCCTGGCCGTAGAGCCAGAAGCGCCCGCCCTCCTCATCCTCCAGCCGCCAGTAATCGCGCGGCGCGGTCCTATCGCCGCGCCACCATTCGCAGGAAACCCTCGCCGGCCCATCGGCGCGGCGTATGCGCCGGCGCCGGCCGCGCCAGAAGAACTCCTCAGGCGGCGATCCGGTTGGTGCGGATGCCTGCACCGGCTCGGGCCGTGGCAGCAGGCGCAGCGGGCTCTTGCGATCCGGCCAGCGCGACATCGCCGAAGGACGCGGCGGCGAGGCCAGTGCAGCCAGCCGCTTCAAGGCGCGCTCCGGCAGATGGCTTTCCCGCGGTACGGCGCGGGCCAGGCGCTCGAAGCCAAGGCGATTGCCCAATCGATCGATCAAGGGGGCGATGAGCGTGGCGAGATCGCCCGATTCCACGCTCTCGCCACGCTTGAGGGCAAGTTGCAGATCGGCCAGCGGCTCGACATGGGGTGCCGACAAGGTCAGCGCCTCGATACCGAAGCCGGGATCGATGCGCTCCAGCCGCTCCGCAAAGAGACGCAGCAGAGCGCGCTCATCGCGCGAAGGCTTGCTGGTCCCCACGCCCAGCTTTACCGCGCGGCCGTCGACGCGATAACAGCCAAGCTCAAGTTTACGCGCCCCCCGCCCGGCGATCGCCAGTTCGCAGCAAAGCCGGTTCATCAGGCGCTGGAGGACGGCGGCGATATTGTCGGCATCGATGATCGGCTCGGCCAGAACCTGGCGCACCTGATGCATGGGTGCGGGCAGGCGGGGCGAGATCGGCTCCTCGCAGCGGCCCAGCGCCTGGTCGAGGCGCTCACCGGGCAGCAGGCCAAAGCGCCGGGCGAGTGCTGCGCGCGGCAGCGGATAAAGATCGGCGATGCGGCGTAGACCCAGACGCTCCAGATCGCCGGCGATGGCCGAAGGCAGGCGCAGGGCTGCAACCGGAAGCCCGGCCAGCATCGCACGCGCTTCGCCGGGCGCGACGATGCTATCTTCGCCGGAAAGAAACCGCGCGGCGGCCCAGGCAGCCCCCGGCGTATCGGCGATTGCTGCCTGGTTGCGATAACCGAGCTTGCCAAGACGATGCCGCAGATCGGCCAGCAGATCGGCCTCGCCGCCGAAGAGATGCGCCGCGCCTGCGATATCGAGCCAGATTCCGTGGGTGCCATCGAGAGCAACCAGCGGGGTATAGCGGATGCACCAATCCGCCAGCCGCGCGAGCGCCGCCATATCGCCCGATGGATCGGCTGGGAATACGGCCAGCCCCGGCATCAAAGCGCGGGCATCGGCGAGCGAGAGCCCGGGCAGAATGCCACTCGCCGCGGCAATCGGATTGGGGGCTGCGATCAGGGCGCGGCCGCCGACCTCCTCGACCGTGACGACAGGGGTTTCAGCCGGCAGCGGCTGGCGCCGGTTCAAACGATCCGTCGGCCAGTTCGGCAGCCACAGTGAGATGATCCGTTTCATCATTTTTCTCCAGTATCCAGGCGCCGGGCCGGCCGCCGCGGCGGCGCTCCAGCACCACCTGCCAGCGCCCGTCCTGCAATCCGCTCACCCGCCAGCGCAGGGCTGCGGCACTCACCGCCGATGGCCGGCCGCGGGTCAGAAGAAAACCGGTGACGCCGCCGGTGGCAGCGGCGAGCTGCAGGCGGCGGCTTGCCACCAGATCGAGGCGCTGGGCCTCCATTGCCACGCCGGCAAGAGCGGGCGAGCGCAGCCCCTCCTCCATCGCCCAGAGCAGCTCGGCGGAATTGGGGGCCGAGAGCAGGATGGCTTGGGCCGGATCGAGGCCGAAGGAGGCAAGGCCCGGCGGATAGAGATCGCCCTCGCCGATCCAGCCCCAGAGTATGGCCTTGGGCGAGGTCTCGCGGATGGCCCCCTCGTGAGCAACGAGGCGGCCCAGCAGGAAGGCGCAGAACCCGGCCGCAGCCGTGCCTTCGCCGCCGATCACCTCCTGCAGGCAGCCGGTGGGCAGCCCCCCGCCCAGGGCTGCATCCAAGAGCGGCAGGCCGAGCAGGCAAGGCTGGCCC
>DASXQK010000164.1:0-2353 GCA_036493015.1 Dongiaceae bacterium
GATATCCGGGATATCGCGCGATCCTCCGCCGCATTGGCCGCCAGCGAGGGCCAGCCGGTGCGCATGGCCCATCTGCTCCGCGCCGCCGTGCGCCAATGCGCCAAGCTGGACCAGCCGATCGATCTGGCAGCGATCGCGCGCCCCTGACTTGTAGGCATACAAACGTTCGGCGCGCCTGCGCCGTTGACAGCCGCAGAGATCGTAAGTATTCTTACCGCTCTTCATGCCCCAGCCCCGCAAGCAGCCGGGCCGCGCCAAACCGGCGCCGGCCTTTCATGTTTCCGATTCGCGCGTTCCCCCGGGACAGCGCGTGCCTTCGTTTCTGGTCTACCGGCTGCGCCAGGTCTGCCTTGGCATCATGGCCGAGGTTCTGTCGCCGGCCGATCTCAAGCCCGCCGAATACGCCACGCTCACCATGCTGGATGCCGAACCGGGTCTCGACCAACGCCAGCTCGCCGGGCGGCTCGGTATCGACAAGATGAGCATGAGCCAGCTTGCCGACCGGCTGGAATCGCGGCGGCTCGTCGAGCGGCGTCCCGCCGCGGACGACCGGCGCATCAACGAACTGCATCTGACGGCGGCGGGCTTGCGCCTGCGCCGCCAGCTGCAGCCTGCGGCACTTGCCGCCCAGCAACGGATTCTCGAGCCGCTGCATCCCCATGAGCGGCCGCAGTTCGTCGATCTGCTGACCCGCGTCATCGACGGCCATCAAAACTATGCCCAGCCCGGTAACGGCCGGCGCGCTCGCCGGCCGAGCCAGCCCAGAGGCATAAAGAGAGGTAGAGGCCGATCATGATCCATCGCCGCCCGCCGCTGGCCGATCTGCGCGCTTTCGAGGCCGCGGCCCGCCATCTGAGCTTTACCCGTGCCGCGCAAGAGCTGGGCGTCACCCAGGGCGCGGTCAGCCAGCGCATCCGCAAACTCGAGGATCTGCTGGGTCTCCAGCTGTTCGAGCGGCATACCCGCTCGCTGACCCTGACCAATGCCGGCGAAACCCTGGCGACTGCCGTCGCCGACGGTCTCTCGCGCATCGATCAGGGGCTGGAAGAACTTGGCCGGCCGGCAGCGCCGCGCCAGGCCGCCACGCTGACCGTCAGCGTCACGCCGGACTTCGCCAGCAAATGGCTGTTGCCGCGCCTGACAGGTTTCCAGGACAAGTTTCCCGAGATCGAAGTCAGGATCACTGCCGAGCACCGCTTCGCCGATTTCGTCGCCGATGGCGTCGATCTCGGCATCCGCTTCGGCTCGGGCATCAATCCCGGCCTCAGCACCATACTGCTGATGCCTGACATCGTCTTTCCAGTCTGCAGTCCTGCCATGTTGCAGAAGGGTCCGCGTCTCGCTGCACCAGTGGACCTGTTGCAGGGCGAGCTGTTGCACGATGCGACGGCTGAACATGACGGCAGCGGTTGCGATTGGCGTCACTGGTTCCAGCAGGCCGGCCTTGCTGTCGAGCGCCTCGACGGGCTCAGGCTCAGCCCCGCAAAGCTCGCCATCGAGAGCGCCGCCGACGGGCTTGGCGTGGCCCTCGCCCGGGCTGCCCTGATCGGCAACGACATCATCGAAGGCCGGCTGGCCCGGCCGCTGCCCCATGCCGCGACGACGGCTTTCTCCTATTACCTCGTCTATCGGCAGAAACCGAAACTCGACTGCCATGTCGCTGATTTCATCGACTGGCTGCGCGCCGAGGCCGCGATATGGCTGGTGAGCCAGGGCGAAATTAGAGCCGCCTTGCCGGTCCATCAGGACAATGATGGATCGGTGGAACATCGCGAGATGAATGTTCCACCGGCTCCTGTTGCCAAGCGCGCCTCCTGAAGTTCACTCTGCCGTTTGCGCCAGCGCGGCGGGCCGGCTGGGCGAGCGCCGATCGTTCTGCGCTGCAATGGGCCGGCTAAAAAGAATTACGGCAAACAGTGCCCCACCCAGCAGTGTGATCATTCCGCCGGCAGCGGCCAGCGGTTCGAATTCCGGATGGCCGGACAGGATGGCGTAGACACCGGACAGCAGCAGGACCGCGCCAAGATTGGCGGCGCCGAAATGCCATGGTGCAAGCCTGGACTGCGCTGCCGCCGGCACATTGCGATAAATCAGCCCATAGAGAGCGAAAGATACCCAGCCCAGCAGGTTGATATGGGCGTGCGTGGGGTATTGGCCATGATCGCCCGATATGCCCATCCAGATTCCCAGGCTCATGCCGAGAACAGCGTATAGGGCCGCAAGGCGCAGGAACAATGCGTCGATCGCGAACAAAATAATTCTCCTTCGTTTAAGGCAGGCGATTGCGAATTTCCGGATCCCACGCCGCCGTGGTGCGCGACAGGCCGATATCGCGCAGCAGGTGATCGGAGAG
>DASXQK010000165.1:0-3193 GCA_036493015.1 Dongiaceae bacterium
GCCCCGGCCACCGTATCCGGCAATCCGGCGAGCAGCACCACGAGCCGTGCAATGTTCAGGCCCTGCTCGCCCTCCGGCATGGCGCAGCCCACGATCAGATCCTCGATATCGGCCGCCGGCACCCCGGTCTTCTTCAGCAAGCCTTGCACGACAGCCGCCAGCATGTCGTCGGGCCTGACACGGGTGAGTGCGCCTTTGGTCGCAAAATGGAAGGGCGAGCGGGCATAGCCCACGATCACGGCCTTGGTCATGCAGCTTTTCCTTCTTCCAGCAGCATCTTCTTGGAGATCTTGCCGACGGTTGTCTTGGGCAGCGAAGCGCGGAATTCGATCTGCTTGGGCATTTCAATCGGCGTCAGCTTGTCGGCGAGGAATTGAGTGAGCTCATCGGCGCTGAGCTTGATACCCGGCTTCAACGCGATGAACGCTTTCACCGTCTGGCCGCGATAGGCATCGGGCATGCCCACCACGGCGCATTCCAGCACCGCCGGATGCAGCAGAATCGCTTCCTCGACATTGCGCGGATAGATCTTGAAGCCGCTGGCGTTGATCATGTCCTTGAGCCGGTCCGTAATAAAGACATAGCCATCCTTGTCCATATGGCCGACATCGCCAGTGGCAAAGAATCCCTCGATCATCACTTTCGCGGTTTCGTCGGGCCGCTTCCAGTATCCGGCCATCACCTGGGGGCCGCTGATGCAGATCTCGCCTGTCTCGCCGATCGGCAGCGGATGACGCGGTTCGTCGAGCGAATAGACGCGAATGCTGGTGGCGGGATAGGGCAGGCCGATGGAGCCGGGGCGGGATTCGCCCTCCACCGGATTGCAGCAGGCCACCGGCGACGTCTCGCTCAGGCCATAGCCCTCGAGCAGGCGCGAGCCCGTGACGCGCTCGAAGGCGAGGCGCAGTTCATTGGGCAGCGCCGCACCGCCCGAGATGCAGTAATGGAGCGAGCTCAGATCGTATTTCGCCAGATCCGGCGCGTTGAGAATGGCGTTGAACAGGGTCGGCACGCCCGGCATGGCCGTAGGCTTTTTTCGGCTGACAGTCTTCAGCAGCTCGCCCACCTGGAATCGGGGCAGCAGCACCATCTCGGCCCCTTCATGCACGGCCCAGCTCATCACCACCGTCATGGCAAAGACGTGGAACAGCGGCAGCACGCCCAGGGTGCGCCTGGGACCTTCGCCCACATGGGCGAACCAGAGCGCGCATTGCTCGGCATTGGCATAGAGATTGGCATGGGTCAGCATGGCGCCCTTAGGCACGCCGGTTGTACCGCCGGTATATTGCAGCAAGGCGATCGTGGTCATGGGATCGATGGGCGCCGCCTCGAAGACGCCGTCATTGGCCATCAGCCGGTCGAAGGGGATATGGATGTCATCCGCAGGCACATGGGCCAGATCGCGGCGCATGACCCAGGGATAGAGCAGGTTGCGCGGGAAGGGCAGCGCTTCGGCCATGCGGCAGACGATGACCTTCTTCAGCCGCGATTGCCCGATAAGGCCGGCAAGCCGGCCATAGAGCGAGGCGAGATCGATGCTGACCATGATGTCGCAGTCGGAGTCTTCGATCTGGTGAGCTAACTCCCGTTCGCTGTAGAGCGGATTGAAATTCACCAGCGTGCCGCCAGCCTTCAGCACGGCAAAGAAGCAGATGACGAAATAGGGCGTATTGGGCAGGCACAGGCCCACCTTTACCCCCGGCCCGACCCCCAGCGCCTTGAAGCCCTTGGCGGCGCGGTTCACCAGACGGCCGATATCGGCATAGCTGTAACGCCGGTCGAGAAAATCGATGCAGGGTTTGGCGCCGTGGCGCGCGACCGCATCGTCCAGCAACGAATACATCGGCTTGATGGCAATAGGTGCAGCCCAGTCGACGTCGGGCGGATAGGAGTTGAGCCAGGGACGGTCGGCGCTTGCTTCTGATGCTGCTTGCTGCATCGGCCCTTATCCGCGTTATTCGCCGCCCCCGCCGGTAGATACAGGGACTTTCAAACATAGGGGCTTCGGCTGCCAAAGGCGATTCGCCCGACGGCGGAGTTGGTTTGCGGCTGGCCCTTCGGCTCAGCAGCCGTCGCCCTGGGTATTGATCTTCTGGACGCGCTGATCGGGACCCAGGGTGAATTGCACAATGCAGGTCTGGGTCACTGTCTGCTCCGGCACATAGGTGCGAGGCAGATTCAAGGTCGAGCCGGTGTAGATTTGGCCGTCGGGTGTTGCCGTATAGCCCCCGGCCACATAGCTGCTGGACCAATCGTATTGCAGCAAGGTCATCCCGTTGCCCAGGTTCTGCTGCGCCTGCGGCGGGCCTAGCTTCTTGACCAGGTCATCGGCCGAGGCGCCCTGCAGGCTCAGCGGATCCGGATGACTGAGCGCGCCCGGGCCGCCGTTGCAGCCGGCGAGGGCCAGCGCCGCAGCGAAACTCAACAATGCCGATTGCAAGATTGTCCTGGCCATGAGTCTAGATGGGTGGCTCGCGGGGCCGGTGTCAAGATCGCGGCAGAACCTTGCGAATCTTTCCTGCCTCCGGGATAGTCGCCGCCCATGAGCAAACCACCCGGCAAATCGCCCAAATTCCGCACCATCGACGAGTTCGACGTCGCCGGCAAACGCGTGCTGGTACGCGCCGATTTCAACGTGCCGATGAAGGATCGCCAGATCACCGACCGCACCCGTATCGAGCGCGGCGCGCTGACACTCTCTGAACTCGCCAAACGCGGCGCCAAGGTCGCGGTGCTGTCCCATTTCGGCCGGCCCAATGGCAAGCCCGTGCCGGAGATGTCGCTGCATCCCATCCTGCCCGTCCTGGCCGAGGCACTGGGCGGCGTGAAGGTCGCCTTTGCCCCCGACTGCATCGGGACCCTGGCGCGCAACACCATCGACAAACTGCCGGCGGGCGGCATCGCGCTGCTGGAGAATCTGCGCTTCCATGCAGGCGAGGAAGCCAACGATCCCGCCTTCGTGGGCGAGTTGGCGAGTCTCGGCGACCTTTATGTGAACGATGCCTTCTCCTGCGCCCATCGGGCGCATGCCTCAACCGAGGGCATCGCCCATCTTCTGCCCGCCGCGGCCGGCCGGCTGATGCAGGAGGAGCTCGAGCATCTGGAAAAAGCGCTGGCCAATCCCACTCACCCGTTGGGGGCAATCGTCGGCGGCGCCAAGGTTTCGACCAAGCTCGATCTGCTGGGCAATCTG
>DASXQK010000166.1:0-6123 GCA_036493015.1 Dongiaceae bacterium
CTCACGCGCCAGGAGTTTCTCAGCATGGTGGATTGATGCATCCACCGGCGCGGGCACGGTTCTGAAAGGTAGGCGATCATGACGGGCAGCACGAGCGAAACCGAAGGTCCCGATTTCGGCCGGGGGGTGGCAGAGAGCGAACTTGCCGACGGTGCAAAACTCGCGGGCCATGTCGGCGGCGAGGCGGTGCTGCTTGTTCGTCGTGGCAATGAGGTCTTCGCCGTCAGCGCCCATTGCACCCATTACAATGCGCCGCTGGTCGACGGCGTGGTGAGCGATGACGGGCTGCATTGCCCCTGGCATCACACCTTGTTCGATCTTGCCACCGGCGAGGCCCGCCATGCGCCGGCCATCAGCCCGCTTGGCCGCTGGTCGGTCGAGCGGCGCGGCGGCAAAATTTATGTCGGCGCGAAACGCGAGGAAGCGAAACGATTTCCTCGGGCCGCAAAGGGGCCCGCCCAAGAACCAGCCCAAGAACCAGACTCCATCGTCATCGTGGGCGGAGGTGCTGCGGGCTTCGCTGCGGCGGAGATGCTGCGCCGCCGCGGCTATGGGCGAAAGCTTGTGATGCTGAGCAGCGACGCAGCCGCCCCGGTGGACCGGCCCAATCTTTCCAAGGATTTTCTCGCCGGCAAGGCACCGGAGGATTGGCTGCCGTTGCGCGGCGATGACTTCTACGCCGAGAACGAGATCGAACTGCGCCTCGATACGACCGTGGGCGCCATCGAGCCGCGCGACAAGGAGGTCGTGCTGACCAACGGGGTGAGCCTTGGCTATGACCGACTGCTGCTGGCGACTGGCGCCGAGCCGAATCAGGTTGCAGTTCCCGGCGGCAACCTGCCCCATGTCCACACCCTTCGCTCGCTCGCCGATTGCCGCGCCATCGTCGCCCGCATGGAGAATGCGCAGCGAGCCGTGGTGCTGGGCGCCAGCTTCATCGGCCTGGAGGTCGCAGCCTCGCTGCGTGAGCGCGGCATCGAGGTGCATGTGGTGGCGCCGGAAGCCCGGCCGCTGGAACGCATCCTGGGTCCCGAGCTGGGTGATTTCATTCGCGCGCTGCATGAGGAGCATGGCGTGGTCTTCCATCTGGGCAAGACCGCGAGTGGGATCGATGAGCATCGGGTGACGCTGGCCGATGGTAGCCGGCTTGAGGCCGATCTCGTCATCGGTGGCCTCGGCGTGCGTCCGCGCACAGCACTTGCCGAGCGGGCGGGTCTGGCACTCGATCGCGGCGTTTCAGTCAACGCCTGTCTGGAAACCAACGCGCCGGGGATTTTCGCGGCCGGCGATATCGCGCGCTGGCCCGATCCCCATAGCGGCGAAAAGATCCGGGTCGAGCATTGGGTCGTGGCCGAACGCCAGGGGCAGGCAGCAGCCCTCAATCTGCTGGACGAACGAAAGGCCTTCACTGCCGTGCCGTTCTTTTGGAGCCAGCATTACGACATCCCCATCAATTATGTCGGCCATGCCGCGACATGGGATGACATCGAGATCGATGGCAGCATCGCCAGCCGCGATTGCCTGTTGCGCTACCGCCAGAACGGCAAAATCAAAGCCGTCGCATCGATCTTCCGCGACCGGGAGAGCCTGGAGGCCGAGATGGGAATGGAGAAAGCCTGACTCAAGAGAACTGCCTCAGCCGGCCAACACGACCCCGATGAAGATCGCGGCGTAGTGGCAGCATGCTGCGATCAGCACGAGGCCATGCCAGATCGCATTGTTGTAACGCAGGCTGCGCCAGAGATGGACCGGCACGCCGAGACTATAGACGAGGCCGCCGATCAGCATCAGGCGGATCGCGGTTTCGGACAAATGCTCGCCCAGCGGGTGGCGTGCCACCAGCACCGACCAGCCAAGCAGCAGATAGGCTGCAAGCTGCAGGCGTTCATGGCGTCTGGGTGCGGCGATGGCAAGCGCCGCACCGGCGAGCGCCACAATCCAGACGAAGCCCAGCATGCCCCAGGCCCAGGCGCCGCCGATGCGGTTGAAGAAGAAGGGCGTATAGGTGCCCGCGATCATGGTGAAGATCGCGGCATGATCGAAGCGGCGGAGATTCTCCCTGAAGGGCGAGGGTGCCGCGAGATTGTAGGACGCAGAAAAGCCCAACATGGCCAGCAGGCCGAGCCCGTAAGGCGCGACGCCGACCACCAGCCAGGGATCGCCCTGCCGGCCCGCGGCGATCAACAAGCCAAGGACGCCGACACTGCCGGCAAGCATACCCAGCCCATGCACCCAGCGGTCGGCCCGTATCTCGGCGGGTTGCTGGGGCGGACGGGCGGTCGCCTGCGCGGCGCTGCGCATGAAATCGCTCATGCAGGAATTACTGCATGAACCAGCCGTGGGAGACCACCATGGACTGGCCGGTCAGGGCATTGCTGTCGAAGGCGGCGAAGAACAGGGCGGTCTGGGCGACGTCCTCGAGCGTGGTGAACTCACCGTCCACTGTATCCTTCAGCATGACCTTCTTGATCACCTCGTCCTCGGAGATGCCGAGCGCTTTGGCTTGTTCGGGTATCTGCTTATTCATCAGCGGCGTGCGCACGAAGCCGGGGCAGATGACATTGGCGCGCACCCTGTGTTCAGCCCCTTCCTTGGCCACCACCTTGGCCAGACCCTCGATGCCGTGCTTGGCGGTGACATAGGGTGCCTTCAGGACCGAAGCCAGCTTGGAATGCACCGAGCCCATATAGATGATGCTGCCGCCGCGGCCCTGCTTGTACATATGGCGCAATGCCGCGCGGGTGGTGAGAAAGGCACCGTCGAGATGAACGGCCAGAAGCTTCTTCCAATCGGCGAAGGCGAAATCCACCACCGGCTTGACGATCTGGATGCCGGCATTGCTGACCAGGATGTCGATGCCGCCGAATTTTTCTGCGGCCTGGTCGACCGTGGCATCGACCTGCTGCTCGTTGGTGACATCGACCGCAAGGGCAAGCGCCTTGCCGCCCGCGGCATTGATCTTCGCCGCCGCGATATCGGCGGCGGCCTGGTTCAGATCCGCAATGACGACATTGGCGCCTTCCCTGGCATAGAGCTCGGCGATCGCAAGGCCGATGCCGCTGGCGGCACCCGTGACATAGGCGGTCTTTGCGGCAAGTCGCATGGCAACTCTCCTGGTCTGAAGGGCTGAGTTTGCCGTCGCGCGCGCTAACGCGCGACTATTCGTTTTCCAGAGCCTGGCGGGCCGCTTTCAATTGCTTGCGCGCGTCGGGCGCCACCTTTGGATAGGCAAGGCCGAGGCCTTCCAGCTTGTTGACAATGGCGGCTGCGACCACCAGCCGGGTAAACCATTTATGATCGGCGGGCACGACATGCCAGGGTGCCGCCGGCGTGGCGGTGGCCTGGATCGTTGCCTCGTAAGCCCGCATATATTCCTTCCAGTGCTGTCGCTCCGACACATCGCCGGACGAGAACTTCCAGTTCTTGTCGGGATTGTCGAGCCGCTCGATGAATCGCTTCTTCTGTTCTTTTTTCGAGACGTGCAGGAAGAATTTGCAGACGGCGATCCCGTTGTGCGTCAGATAGCGTTCGATGGCGTTGATGTCCTCGAAACGCTGTCGCCAGATATTCTTGCCCATAAGCCGGTCCGGCAGTTGCTGGGCTGCCAGCAGTTCGGGATGGACGCGGACCACCAGCGTCTCCTCGTAATAAGAGCGGTTGAAGATGCCGATCCGTCCGCGCTGGGGCAGGCGGGCCAGGCACCGCCACATGAAATCGTGGTCGAGGTCTTCCTTGTTCGGTTGCTTGAAGCTGAAGACCTCGCAACCCTGGGGATTGACGCCGGACATGACATGATCGATGGCGCTGTCCTTGCCGGCGGCGTCCATCGCCTGGAAGATCACCAGAACCGCCCAGCGGTCCTGGGCATAGAGCATTTCCTGCAGCTTGCTGAGGCGTTCCACGCCTTTTCTGAGGCTAGCCTTGGCCTCATGCTCGTCGATCTCCAGCCCCCGAGTATCGCCGGGATCGACATCCTTGAGACGGAAGGATTCGCCGTGCTCGACACGGTAAGGCTTGACCAGCGTGGCGAGATCCATGGGGGTTGCCTGCGAATTGATTGATCTTCCGGCTACCATACGCCCGGGGCTTGCCCGATCAACAGGGCCAGGCCCTGTTGACGAATGTGCGGCGGGCTAATTTTCCGTCATTTCGCCGAAAACTGACGGCAATGTGATATCTGGGCAATGTGATAACTGGCATTCACTTTCCGGCCGGGTTTCACCGGCGATATCAGAAGAGAATTTCATGAGCGATCCCCTGATCGGCACCGGCCAGATGAGTTTCTTCAGAAAGCTCTGGCGGCTCACCAAACCTTATTGGACGTCGGAAGAGCGCTGGGTCGCCCGCGGGCTGCTAGCCCTCGTCATCGCGCTTAATCTTGGGACCGTCTATTTGAACGTCCTGTTCAACGATTGGTACGGCCGCTTCTACGATGCCCTGCAGGACAAGAACTTGCCACATTTTTGGCGAGAGCTCGGCATTTTTACCGTCCTGGCCTTCGCCTTCATCATCGTCGGCGTCTACCAGTACTACGTACGCCAGATGCTTTTCATCCGCTGGCGGCGGTGGCTGACAAGTACCTATCTGAAAAATTGGCTGGCCAATCGCGTGTATTACCGCATGGAGCTGGCGAACCGGTCTACGGACAACCCGGATCAGCGCATTCAGGAGGACCTATCGAGTTTCGCGAACCAGACTCTGTTGCTCGGCCTTGGTGCGATGAGCAATTTCGTGACGCTTTGCTCCTTCTTCCTGATCCTCTGGAATCTCTCCGGTCCACTCAGTTTCACGGTGGCCGGCATGGCGATCACCATTCCGGGCTACATGCTGTGGGCTGCGGTCGTCTATGCGGTGGTCGGCAGCGGATTGATTCAGCGCCTCGGCCGAAAGCTTGCGCAGCTCTACTTCGATCAGCAACGCTATGAAGCCGACTTCCGATTCTCCCTTGTCCGCCTGCGTGAGAATGCGGAAGGAATTGCGCTTTATCGGGGCGAGGATGACGAGTCGCTGCGCCTCTCCGAAAGGTTTGGCCTCGTGGTCAGCAATTGGCTGGCCATCATGCGCCTGAACAAGGCGCTGCTCTGGTTCTCGACCTTCTATAGTCAGCTCGCCGTTATTTTCCCTTTTGTTGTCGCTGCGTCTCGATACTTCAGCGGGGCGATCAAGCTGGGAACCCTGATCCAGATATCCAATGCCTTTGGAACCGTTCAGGACGCGTTGTCCTGGTTTATCAATTCATATACGGACATTGCGTCTTGGCGCGCCAGCGTCGATCGTTTGACGAGCTTCGATCAGGCAATTGCTCAAGCGCTCGCGAGCGGCGAGGGAGGTATCCATGTCGCGCCAGGCGCGCAGGATGCCCTAACTGTCAAACACACAACCCTGAAGATGCCCGATGGTCGTCCGCTCGTTACCGCAGAGGCAAACATCGCTCCCGGCGAGCATGTCCTCGTCAGCGGACCTTCGGGCAGCGGCAAGAGCACGCTGTTCCGCGCGATCGCCGGCATTTGGCCCTATGGCGCGGGCGAGATCATCCTGCCGCAGTTGCGGCGCCTGCTGTTCCTGCCGCAGAAGCCCTATGTCCCCATCGGCAGCCTGCGCAATGCGGTGACCTTCCCGGCCAGGCCGGGCGCCTTTTCCGATCCGCAGATCGTCGAGGCGCTCAAAGCCTGCCAGCTCGACGACAAAGCGGCACTTCTTGATGAGGAGGACCACTGGGATCGCCGCCTCTCGCCGGGCGAGCAGCAGCGCCTCGCCATTGCGCGTGCGTTGTTGCAGAAGCCGGACTGGCTGTTTCTGGATGAAGCGACGTCGGCCCTCGATCCTGAACTCGAGGCCAAGCTCTACCGGCTGATCCGCGAACGGCTACCGAAGACGACATTGCTCAGCATTGCCCACCGCACGAGTCTCGATGCCTTCCATGAACGCCGGCTGCGCTTTGTGCCGGGCGAGGAGGGCGTGGAATTGAAGAGCGAGCCTGTTGGCTAAGGTGGCTCAGGGCCAGAGATAGAAGCCGTAATCCCAAGCCAGGGTGCCGGCGAGCGTTCCCAGCAGCCCGCCGATGACCCGGTGCCGGCGCCAGAGCACGGCACCGATGGCCGCGCCCAGCAGCAGTCCCGGCCA
>DASXQK010000167.1:0-21307 GCA_036493015.1 Dongiaceae bacterium
GGGGTTGGCTTGACGCCATGCATATAGAACAGGCCGAACGGCACGCCGATAAGAAAGAGAGGCGCGATCCATCGCCATCTGAGCCCGCCACGCCAGGCCGCCCAACAGAGCGCTGGCCAGATCAGAAGACCGCCGCTGACACCAAAGCCGGCGAGGATGCCGGCTGCGATGGCGCCGATGCGCCGCGCATAAGCATATCGGCCGCCCTCGCCCTTGCCGTCCCACAGCACGAGAGCAAGGATCGCGAAGGCGCAGGTATGCAGATAGACGCCCAACTGCGGGGCGCCGCAATCGATGCCGTTGAAGGTGGTGGCCAGCAGCAAAACGACTAGCAGCATGATGGCAAGACGGGGAGCGGCCGGCAGATCGGCGCCCCTCACCTCCAGCACGATGGCCCCGATCATCACCACGAAGCAGGCAATGCCGAACAGGATGAAGGGCATGACGCTGCCGCCCGGCCAGCGCAAAGTCGCGATCATCAGCAGGCGCGACCACATCAGCCGATGGCCGTTATGGTCCGCCCAGAGATAGCCCCACCAATCGCCGGTCAGCCAGTGATCGATGTAATGCGTCACCCAATAGATGACGTCGAAGACCGGCACGCGAAGTGCCGTGGCGCCGATGAAGTAGCCGAAAAGGATCAGATAGAGCGACGTGATCGCAACCAGGGCAACGATGACCAGGCGGTTCAGGTGCCGGGTCATCCCATGGCCATGCGCTGCAGGCCCAGCATGGTCGCAATCCAGACCTGGCGCCGGTCGAGGTTGAGCCCCTCGACCAGGGCGAAATGACGCTGCATCGTTTCGGTAAAGTCGATCCAGCGGCTGGCCGGCCCCGTACCCGCCAGCCGGCGCATGCTGGCTGCTTCATCGGCGATCAGCTCGCTCTCGGCACCGGCCGATCCCGCGGCAAGTTTCTGCAGGCGCACGAGCCAGGCCGTCAGCAACTCGGCTGCGATGCGGAACGTGCCGTCGGCCGATCCCCGGGCGACCTTGTCGGCCAGTTTGTGCAGTGCTGCGGCGTTGAGCTTGGGCAACGGCAGCAGCAGGCCGGACAGCTCGCGATAGAGATCGACGCCGCCTGCCTCCGCCAGGGCAAGCGCGCGGCCGATGCTGCCTTCGGCAAGGCCCGCCACCATCCGGCGGTCGGCCTCGCTCATAGCGGGTTCGTGGCGCGCGAGCAGTTCCAGCACTATCGCCATTGGCAATGATTTTACGTCGAGCTTGCGGCAGCGCGAACGGATGGTGGGCAGCAGACGGCCGGGCGCGTGGCAGACGAGCAGCAACACTGCTTGCGGCGGCGGCTCCTCCAGCACCTTCAGCAGGGCATTGGCCGCATTGCGATTCATATCCTCCGCACCGTCGACGACGACGACGCGCCAGCCGCCTTCAGAGGGCGTCAGGCGCAGAAAGGCGACAGCCTCGCGGATGTCGTCGATAACGATCTCGCTGCGCAGCTTTCCGGTCTTGGGGTTGATGCCCCGCGCGATGCGGCGCAGATCAGGATGCGCCCCGCTCGCCACCCGGCGAAAGACGGGATCGGACGGTGCCATGGCCAGGGTCGCAGGCTCATCACCGAACAGGCCGCCGCCCTCCCCCTTGCCTGCCAGCAAATGCCGGGCAAAGCGAAAAGCGAGTGTTGCCTTTCCAACGCCGCGCGGCCCGGTCAGCAGCCAGGCATGGGCGAGCCGGCCCGAGCCGGCGCCATCCAGCAGCGCACGCTCGGCCCCCTCCTGCCCCAGCAATTCAGGGTTTTCCTGCGGTTCCATGATCAGGCGATGCCGAGGCGGGTCTTCAACGCGGCGCTGACCTGGCGCCATGTGGCTTCCTCATCGCCGCTGGCATCGATCACCACACAGCGTTTGGGCTCATCGGCGGCGATTGCGAGAAACCCCTGGCGCAGCGCCTCATGAAATTTGCGATCCATCTTTTCGTAGCGGTCTTCCTGCCCGGGCCGCCGCGCCGCCCGGGCCAGACCCTGTTCCACCGGCAGATCGAAGACCAGCGTCAGATCAGGGCGCAGATCGCCCAATACCGCGCCGGCCAGCATGGCGATGAAGCCGCGATCGATGCCGTGACCGTAGCCCTGATAGGCCATGGTGGAATCGGCGAAGCGATCGCAGCAAACCCACCGTCCCGCCGCCAGCGCCGGCCGGATGGTGCGCCGGATGTGGTCGGCGCGCGCAGCAAAATGCAGCAGGGTCTCCGCCATGGGCGACCAGCGGTTGGGTTCGCCCGTGGTCAGCAGCCGGCGGATCTCCTCGGCACCGGGCGAGCCGCCGGGTTCGCGGGTTGCGATCACCTCGATGCCGGTCTGGCGCAGCGCCGCAGCCAGGCGCTTTGCCTGGGTGGATTTTCCCGCGCCCTCGCCACCCTCCAGGGTTATGAAACGGCCCTCTTTGGCCACGGCAAAACCTCAGCCGTGGATCAGGTAACGGGCCGCAGCCATGATGCGATCGAAAGTTCCCAACTGCTGGACCGCGCCCACGGTGACCAGTGGTACTTCCGTGGGGCTCATGCCCGGAACTTCGATGCGCAATTTGCCGACGGTCTGGCCAGGCATAACGGGCGCCGGAAGCGGTCCGTCGAAGACGGCGGTTGCCTTTACCTGATCGCGCATGCCGCGCGGCAGCGTCAGCACCACATCGCTCGCCGCTGCCAGCGGCACCGTCGGCTGCGTACCCAGCCAGACCTTCGCATCGACCAGCGGTGCGTTGGCCTTGGCCAGTTTGTAATTGTCAAAATTACGGAAAGCCCATTCCCAAACCTGCAGCGTCTCGTCGGAGCGTGACTGTTTGCTGTCAGTGCCCTGCACCACCATGATGATGCGCCGGCCGTTGCGCTCGCCTGAAGCCACCAGTCCATAACCGGGCCCCTCGGCATGGCCGGTCTTCAGCCCGTCGACATTGACGTTCTTGTAGAGCAGCGGATTGCGATTGCCCTGCTTGATGCCGTGATAAGTGAAATCGATCTGTGAGAAATAGTGATAGTACTCGGGGAAATCGGTGATCAGGTGACGCGCCAGGATCGTCAGGTCATGGGCCGTCATGTAGTGCTGCGGGTCGGGCCAACCGTCGGGATTCATGAAATGGCTGTGGGTCAGGCCCATACGCTGGGCCTCTTTGTTCTCGCGCTCGGCGAAGGCTTCCACGCTGCCGGCAAGCGCCTCGGCGACGACGACGCAGGCATCGTTGCCCGATTGCACGATAATGCCCTGCAGCAGGTCCTCCAGTTTGATCTGGCCGTGCAGTTCGACGAACATCTTCGAGCCCTGGGTGCGCCAGGCGCGCTCCGATACCGGAAAACTGTCCGATAGTTTGATTTTGCCCGCCTTCAGATCCTCGAAGACCAGATAGATCGTCATCAGCTTGCTCATCGAGGCGGGCTCGATCTGCTTTTCGCCTTCCTTGTCCAGCAGGACGGCACCGGTCTGGAAGTCGACGACGTAGGCGACATCGGCGGTGGTCTGGATGTCTTCCGCCGCTGCATTGCCACTGGTGAAGGTCGCGGCAAGCAGGCAAGCCCCAAACAGACAAGCCACAAAGAGATAAGCGAGAACGTGTTTCATGATTCCTCTCGCGAACCGGCAGCACCGGTCCGGCATGCGGGCGCGCGCGTCTATTCGACGACCAACCGCGCGTCCTTGTTACCCATGGCGATCACCTGGCTCAGCATGGCATCGGCCTGCTCCACCGTGGCGATCGGCCCAAGGCGCACACGATAGAATCTTTGTGCGCCCAATTGAACTGGCACGACACGCGCCGCCCCCACGCCCGAGAGCTTGCCCCGCAGGCGATCGGCGTTCTGAATCTGCAGGAAGGCGCCGGCCTGGATGAACAGATTGGTCGGGCGGACCGGCTGTTGCACCACTACGGGGCTGGGTTGGGGTACCGGAACATTTGCCATCACGACCGGCTTCGGCTGAACGGCAGGCTGGGGCGCCAGTGCTGTCGAGCCCGGCAGCGCCTCGGTAGTCACTTTCGGTACCGGGACGGCCGCTGGCTTGGGAGCCGTATCCTGGCCGGCGCCGGCCGCCAGCGCCAGCTGCCGGCTCTCATCCGCCATGATCTGGACGCGGACCTTGGCCGTGCCCTGTTGTTCCATGCCCAGAAGCTGGGCGCCACGGCGGGAGAGATCGATAATGCGGTTGTTGACGAAGGGTCCACGATCGTTGATGCGGATCTGGATCTGCCGGCCATTCTCCAGATTGGTCACCCTGACCAAAGTCGGCAACGGCAGCGTCTTGTGGGCCGCCGTCAGGGCATTCTCGTCATAGGTCTCGCCGCTTGCCGTAGCATGACCGGTGAAGCCTGGGCCATACCAGGACGCCACGCCGGTTTCGTCATAGTCATAGTTGACGGCTGGGTAATACCAGATTCCATCCACCTGATAGGGCTGGCCTACCTTGTAGCCCTGCTGGACCTGGTTCTGCCCGTTGATCAGCTTGCTTTGGTCGACCACCAGGGTCGTTTCGGCACAGCCCGCGGCCAATAGGCCCAGCGAAAGGATGCCCCAGCGGGCAAACCGCATCATTTTGTGGTTCAACGCCCCATGACTACTGCAACTAGTACGTTAACCGCCGGCAAGCCTGTCCGCAAGCAGCCCCACGGATGTGGCGAAATAGGTCGAGTGGTTCCAGCGCATGACGACCTTGTAGTTGCCATAGACCAGATAGGCGGAGCCGCTTGGCCCGTCGGGGGCAACCAGCGAGGCGCTGAGTGTGGCGACCGGCAGGTTGCTGCCGTCCGCATTGCGCAGCCCCAGCTTCTGCCAGGCCGCGAGCGGCTTCTCGCTCTTGAGATCGATCAGCCGGGCATCGAATTTTTCGGGCAGGCGCACCTCGCGTCCCCAGGTCTCCCCTGGCCGCCAATGCAAGCTCGCCAGGTAATTCGCGATGGAAGCGAAGACATCGGTCTGGCTGCCCCAGATATCGCGGCGGCCATCGCCATCGAAATCGACGGCATAGCGGCGAAAGCTGGAGGGCATGAACTGGCATTGTCCCATGGCACCGGCCCAGGAGCCGGTCATCTGGGGTGCGGTGATGTTGCCTTGATCGATGATCCGCAGCGCATCCAGCAATTCCTTGCGGAAGAACTCCTTGCGGCCGCTGTCATAGGCGAGCGTCGCCAGCGCGCCGATCTCGGAATAGCCGCCGGTGTATTTTCCGTAATCGGATTCCACTGCCCAGAGCGCCACGATGAAGCGCGGCTGCACGCCGAACTCGGTACTGACCTTTTTGAGTATCGCTTCATATTGCGTCATCAGCGCGCGGCCCTGGGCCACGCGCTGATCGTTCACCACCTTGGCCTCGTATTGCGCGAAGGTCAGGGTGAATTCCGGCTGGTTCTTGTCCTTGTCCAGCACATCGGGGATAGGCTGCAGATTGTTCAGCGCCGCATCCAGAGTGGGTTTCGAAATACCCTGGGCTGCGGCCTGTTTGCGCAAACCCGAGAGCCAGTCACCGAATGGATCGGCCGCCGCTGACCCAGCGAATACCAACGCAAGCAGCATGAGGAAACTGGCAAGCGAGAACAGGTGGCGCGGCATAAGGCCTTCGATTCGCGGACGGAACAGCGGCCGGCCCTTGTGCCACATGGCCGGTTAGCCGCCAAGCGGCGATCAATGGCGCCCTAGAGGATCAGGGTTGGGGTGCGGGAAACAGCGCGTCGCTATGGCCCAGCCAGTCATTGGCGGCAAGGCCGATCCATTCCTTCAGCCCCAAAGATAGCTGACCCAGATTCTGCAGATAATCAGCGCTATAGGCCGGATCGTCCTCACCGGCCCCTGTCAGGTAGTCGACCGGATAGGGCACCACCGGCCAGCCCTCGGCGCGGAAAATACCAACCGCGCGCGGCATGTGATAGGCCGAGGTGACCAGAAGCCAGACTTCGCCGGGTGCTGGATGGACTAGCGCCTTGGAGTTGACGACGTTCTCGAAGGTGTTGCGCGATTCCCGCTCGAAGGTCACGCGGCTCACATCCATGCCGATCCATTCGAGCGCTTCGCGCGAGGCATCGGCTTCACGGAACGTCCCGCCTTTCAGCATCGGCCCGCCGCCGGAAAAGACGAGCTTGGCATAGGGGTAACGGCGCGCGAGATCGGCAAAGGCGATAAAGCGCTCACCATGCTCGTTGATCTGGGGCTGCCCACGCTCGGCGGTCAGCACGGTGCTGACGGCACCGCCCAGCACGATGATGCCGTCGACCTTGGGCGGAAGGACAGTGAGCTGGGGAAAGCGATCCTCCAGCGGACCCAGCAGCCAGCGGCCAACCGGCAGGACCGCGATGACGAGCGAGACCAGCGCCACCAGGACGATCAGGAAGCGGCCGAGCCCGCGCCAGCGGCCGAATAACAGCAGCGCGCCGAGCAGCAGTACAACGATAAGGAAATTGCCTGGCTGGGCGACAAGCCAGAAGGCTTTGGAGACGTAGTACATGGCGGGCGCCACCTTACAGGGCGCGCACCCTCAAATGCTATCGTCGATGCAATCCATGTACACGCTCCAGGAGAACGGCCCGCTCGGCCCGCCATAGGTGGCGATCTCCTCGCATGCGCGGTCGACTTCGCCGTTGATGGCGATGCTGCGGGCGCGGGCCTCGGCCGTATATTCCTCGCGCCGGCACGTGATGGCCATATCGCTGTCGGCATAGCCCCGGGCCTTGGCCCGTAGCGCGCAGAACTCCTGCGAACGGGCGTCGCGGGAAGCGAAGACGGCCGGCGTAGGCCGCGCCGGCGGCGCGGATGCCGCACAGCCCGAAAGCGCGCCGGCAAACAGGAAAACAAGGCCGAAATCGAAGTCCGCAGGCCGATGCCGTCTCACCGCCATACTCCGCGTAGACAATCCGTTCGCCCGCCCCGCGCGCAAGCTAGAAGTAGGTCCGCTAAGTGTCAATAATTTCAGCATCTTTCAAGAATATGGGTGAAACGTTTTCAAGCGATGAACCGGTTCAGGCCGATAAATTGACGGTTGGGCGCAACGCGGTTTGCTAATCGCTTGATCTTGTAATTCAATCGCCCAACCATCCAGCCGCAAACGGCTGCGGCTTAAGACGAAAGATTCAGAATGAAACACGGCGTTCCCAAATCGGTCGACGATACTCTGGCGCTGCTGGGCGCCGGCAACTACGTCGCCGACCGCAGCCTGGCAACGGCCCTGTTCCTCGCCCTCAAGCTCCGCCGGCCCTTGTTTCTCGAGGGCGAAGCGGGCGTGGGCAAGACCGAGATCGCCAAGGTGCTGGCCGAAACCCTGCAGCGCCGCCTGGTGCGGCTGCAATGTTACGAGGGCCTCGACGTCGCCTCGGCCGTCTATGAGTGGAATTATGCGCGCCAGATGGTGGAGATCCGGCTCGCCGAAGCAGCGGGCGATCGCAACCGGGACAGCCTGGGCAGTGACATCTATTCGGAGCGCTTCCTCATCAAGCGCCCCCTGCTTCAGGCCATCGAGAGCGACCCCGCCGGGGTGCCGGTGCTGCTGATCGACGAGCTCGACCGCACCGACGAGCCCTTCGAGGCGTACCTGCTGGAGGTGTTGTCGGATTTCCAGATCACCATTCCCGAACTTGGTACGCTGAAGGCTGAGGCGCCGCCCATCGTCATCATCACCTCGAACCGCACCCGGGAAATCCACGACGCGCTGAAGCGCCGCTGCTTCTATTACTGGGTCGACTATCCCGACGCCAAACGCGAGCTGGAGATCCTGCGCGTCAAGGTCCCGCAGGCCGGCGCCGAACTCAGCCGCCAGGTCGTCGGCTTCGTGCAGAAGCTGCGCAAGACTGACCTGTTCAAGCTGCCCGGTATCGCCGAGACGATCGACTGGACCGAGGCACTGATCCAGCTCGACCGCGTCGCTCTCGATCCCAAGGCGGTGGATGATACGATCGGCGTGCTGCTGAAATACCAGGATGACATCGCCAAGATTCGCGGCAGCGAAGCGGCGCTTCTGCTCGACCAGGTCAAGACCGAGATCGCCTCGCCCGACCGGCACGCATGAACGAGGCCGGCGCCAGTCACGCCGTACCGCCGGCAGGCCGGCTGGTGGAGAACCTGATGTTCTTCGCCCGTACGCTGCGCGCCGCGGGCCTGCCCATCGGGCCGGGCCGGGTGGTCGAGGCCCTGCGCGCGGTCGAGGCCGTGGGTATCGGCCGGCGCGAGGATTTCTATTGGACGCTGCATTCGGTTTTCGTCAACCGCCAGGACCAGCGGCTGATCTTCGACCAGGCGTTCCATGTGTTCTGGCGCAACCCGAAACTGCTCGAGCGCATGATGGCCATGCTGCTGCCGACCCTCACCACCGGTGAGGATGCCGATCGAGGCGAAGAGTTGAGCCGCCGGCTCGCCGAAGCCCTGCGGCAGGATGGCGGCAATGGCGCCGCGCGCGACGGCGAGCCACCGGATGAGGACGAGGTCGAGTTCGACGCCGCGATGACCTATTCCCAGCGCGAGCTGCTGCAGGGCATCGATTTCGAGAAAATGTCCGGCGAGGAACTGGCCACGGCCCGGCGCCTGGTAGCGCGCATGCGCCTTCCCATCATGGATGTGCCCACCCGCCGTTTCCGCCCCGATCCTCATGGCCGGCGCATCGACATGCGCGCAACATTGCGCGCTTCGCTGCGCAGCGGTGGCGTGCCGGCACTGCGCCGGCGCAATCCCCGGCGGCGGCATCCGCCGCTGGTCATCATCTGCGATATCTCCGGCTCCATGAGCCGCTATTCGCGCATCGTCCTGCACTTCATGCATGCAGTGACCAATGACCGCGATCGCGTGTTTTCGTTCCTGTTCGGAACCCGCCTGACCAACATCACCCGGATGCTGCGCCATCGTGACGTGGATGTGGCGGTCGACCGTGTCGCCGACACGGTGCAGGACTGGTCCGGTGGTACGCGCATTGGCCATTGCCTTGCGGAGTTCAACGCCAAATGGTCGCGCCGGGTGCTGGGCCAGGGCGCGCTGGTGCTGTTTATCAGCGACGGGCTCGACAGGGATTCCGGCGAAGGCCTGACCCGCGAGATCGAACGGCTGCATAAATCCTGCCGCCGGCTGATCTGGCTGAACCCGCTCTTGCGCTATGATGCTTATGAGCCCAAATCCTTAGGCGCGCGGGCGATCATGCCGCATATCGACGACTTTCGGCCGATCCACAACCTGGCGAGCCTCGGGGAATTGACCGAAGCCCTCGCCCGCCCCGGCCGGCGGCGCATAGCGGGTGCCGCATGGCCGGCGCAAAGGAGTTAGCTGATGGTTTCAACAGCGCAGTCATTAAGTGAAGACATCCTGGAACAGGCGGCGGCCTGGCGCTCGTCCGGCCGTGGTGTGGCACTCGCAACCGTTGTCGCGACATGGGGATCGTCGCCGCGGCCTGTGGGCAGCCAGCTTGCCGTCGACGACAAGGGCCGCATGATCGGCTCCGTCTCCGGCGGCTGTATCGAAGGCGCCGTGGTGCGCGAGGCACAGGACGTCATCGGCGGCGCCAAGCCGCGGCTGCTGGATTTCGGCGTGACCAACGAACAGGCCTGGGAAGTGGGGCTCGCCTGCGGCGGCAAACTGCAGATCTGGCTGGAAGCGCTGGAATGAAGGCAGCGTTCCTGAAGCAGGTGCTCGCCGACCGCGCGGCAAAACTACCGGTCGCGGTGGTTACCGATCTGGCCGATGGCCGCCAGGCGATCGTCCATGACGATGGCGCGCCTACGGGCGATATCGCGCTGAACGATGAGCAAATCACTGAAGTGCGCAAGGCGCTGCGTGCCGATGAAAGCGGTACGCTCGATTCTGCCGATGGAAAGCTGTTCGCGCAGGTGCACAACCCGCCGCCGCGGCTGCTGCTGGTGGGCGCGGTGCATATCTCGCAGGCGCTGGCGCCGATGGCGGCCATGACCGGCTATGGGGTGAGCGTCATCGATCCGCGCCGGGCGTTTGCCACCGACGAACGTTTTCCCGGCGTCGCCATGCGCGGCGACTGGCCCGACGAGGCCATGGCCGATCTCAAGCCCGACCGGCGTACCGCCGTGGTGACTTTGACCCATGATCCCAAGCTGGACGATCCGGCACTGCAGGCAGCGCTGCGTTCGCCCGCGTTCTATATCGGCGCGCTCGGCAGCCGCAAAACCCATGCCGCCCGGCTGGAGCGCCTGGCCGCTGCCGGTTTTACGCCCGAACAGACGGCGCGCGTCCACGGACCCGTGGGGCTTTCCATCGGCGCTTTGTCGCCGGCGGAAATCGCCATCTCCGTCTTGGCTCAGATCACGACCGTCAGGCGCGGCGGATGATCTTCGCCGAGATGGTTCTGGCCGCGGCGGAAGGCGCCCTGCTGGCCCATAGCGTCAAGGCCGGCGGAATTGCGTTTCGCAAGGGCCGGTGTCTGAGCGCGGCCGATATCGAGGCTCTGCGCGCAGCCGGCGAGACAAGCGTCATGGCGGTGCGGCTCGAGCCCGGCGATGTGCTGGAAGATGAAGCAGCATTCCTGCTCGCACGCGCCGTTGCCGGACCCAACCTCTCCGCCGCAGCACCGTTCACCGGCCGGGCCAATCTGATGGCCGATGGGCCGGGTCTGCTCGTCGTCGATCAGACCCGCCTCGATGCGCTCAACATGATCGACGAGGCCGTCACATTGGCAACGCTGCCGCCCTTCGATCTGCTGACGGCCGGCGAGATGGCAGCGACCATCAAGATCATTCCTTTTTCCATACCCCGCGCTGTGCTGGAACGCTGCCTCGGCCTGATCGGCGAAGGCGGCCCGATCCTGCGCCTGGCGCCGCTGCGCCCGCGCCGCGTCGGCCTGATCCAGACGCGCCTCCCGGGCATGAAGGAAAGCATCCTCGACAAGACGCGCCAGATCACCGATCAGCGCCTGGCCGGGCTCGGCTGTCCGCCCGCGATTGAGCGCCGGTGCGCGCATCGCACGGCCGATTTGACCGCGGCGATCGCAGCACTTGGCGATGTGGACCTGGTGCTGATCGCGGGCGCCTCCGCCATTACCGACCGGCGCGACGTTATCCCTGCCGCCATCACGGCATCAGACGGCGAGATCATCCATTTCGGCATGCCGGTCGATCCCGGCAACTTGCTGCTGCTGGGCCGGTTGGGCGAGCGTCCCGTACTGGGGCTGCCGGGCTGCGCGCGCTCGCCGAAGGTCAACGGATTCGACTGGGTGCTGCGCCGCTTGATCGCCGATCTTCCCATAGGCCGGCGCGACATCATGGGCATGGGTGCCGGCGGCCTGTTGAAGGAAATCCCCAGCCGTCCGCAGCCGCGCACAGAGCCGGTGCCGACACCGGGTTCACCGCGCATCGCGGCCATCGTCATGGCGGCCGGCCGCTCCAGCCGCATGGGCGGCGCCAACAAGCTGCTGAGCGAAGTCGCCGGCCAGACGCTGATCACGCGCACGCTGGATGGCGTACTCGCTTCGCGCGCGCGGCCGGTGGTGGTCGTGCTGGGCCATGAAGCAGCCAAAACGCGCGCAACCATCGGCGACCGGCCCGTCGCCATGGTCGAGAACGCGGCCTATGCCTCTGGCATGGCAAGCTCGCTGAAGGCGGGATTGTTTGCGCTGCAGAGCGATATCGACGGCGTCCTGATCTGCCTGGGCGACATGCCGCGGATCGAGGCCGCCGTGCTCGATCGCCTGATCGCCGCTTTCAATCCGCTGGAGGGCCGCGCCATCTGCGTTCCCGTCTGGGAAGGCAAGCGCGGCAACCCCGTTCTCTGGGCCAAGAGCTTCTTTCCCGAGATGGGCTCGCTGGCCGGCGATGTCGGCGCGCGCCATCTGATCGGCCAGTATGCCGAGCTGGTGGCCGAAGTTCCGATGCCGGACGATTCCGTGCTGGTGGATATCGACACGCCGGAAGCCCTTGCCAGCCTGCGCCAGAAGCTTGCATGACCCTACCGGCGGAAGACGAGCTGTATCAGGCAGCACTGGTCACCCGTGCAAAACAAGGCCGGACCCGGGGCAGGCTGTCATCGCCCCAGCACAGCATCACGCTCGATAACCCGCTTTGCGGCGACCGGGTCATCCTCGACGTCGATCTTGCCCATGGCCGGGTCTCGCGGATCGGCCATCAGGTGCGTGGCTGCCTGCTCTGCGAGGCGGCGGCTGAACTCATCGCCCTCCAGGCGCCGGGCAAAACCGCAGCCGATCTGGCCGGTGCGACATCCGCTGTGACTGCGATCCTGAAAGAAGGCAAGCCGGCTCCGGCGGGCGAATGGTCAAGCCTTGCCATCTTCGCTCCGGTGCATCGCGTCAAGAGCCGGCAGGAATGTGTGCTATTGCCCTTCGAAGCCCTGAACAAGGCGCTAGCCGCCGGCTGACCCTCGTTAATGTGCCTTCTGCACTTCCGTGACGGCGCCGGCGGCCGCCTCGATCACGATATCCGCCTCCTCGCGCGTCAGGCAGAGCGGCGGCGCAAAGCCGAGAATGTCGCCCTGCGGCATGGCGCGGCCGATAACACCCCGCTGCAGGAGTGCCGCCGCGATCCGCGGTCCGATCTTCTGATCGGGCTCGAAGAAAACGCGATCCTGGCGATCTCTGACGAACTCCACCGCCGCCAGCAGACCCTCGCCGCGAACGTCACCGACGATAGGACTGTCGCCGAGCGAGGCGGCAAGACCGGCACGGAAATAGGCACCGACCTCGCGCGCATTGCGCACGAGATCCATCTCGTCGACCAGTTCGAGATTGGCCACGCCGGCCGCAGCGCAAAGCGGATGGGACGAATAGGTCCAGCCATGCCCGATGGCGCCGAACTTGTCCGCACCCTGTTCGAGGATTCGCCACAACTTTTCGGACACGATGACGCCTGAGAGCGGCGCATAGGCCGAGGTGAGCCCTTTGGCGATGGTGATCAAGTCCGGATGAATACCATAATGGTCGGAACCGAACATCGAGCCGAGCCGGCCGAAGCCGGTGATGACTTCATCGGCAATCAACAGGATATCATGCTTCTTCAGGACGGCCTGAATCGCCGCCCAATAACCCTTGGGCGGCGGTACGATGCCGCCGGTGCCCAGTACGGGTTCGCCGATGAAGGCGGCGATGGTTTCCGGCCCCTCGGCCTGGATCATGTCTTCCAGCCTGTCGGCGCAGAATCGCGAGAACTGTTCTTCGTCCAGCGAGCGATCGGCCCGGCGGAAGAAATAGGGCGCTTCGGTGTGAAGGATCGGCGGGCGCGGCAGATCGAACAGATTATGGAATGCAGCCAGGCCCGTGAGGCTTCCCGACATGAGTCCGGAACCGTGATAACCCCGCCAGCGCGAGATGATCTTCTTTTTCTCCGGCCGGCCCAGCACGTTATTGATGTACCAGACGAGCTTGAGATTGGTTTCGTTGGCATCCGAACCCGAGAGGCCAAAGAACACCCGGCTCATCCCCTTCGGCGCGCGATCGATGATCATCTTGGCAAGGCGGATCGACGGTTCCGACCCGTGGCCGACATAGGCGTGGTAGTACGCCAAGGCGGCCGCCTGGGCCGCGATCGCATCGACGATCTTGCGGCGGCCATAGCCGACATTGACGCAATAGAGTCCGGCGAAGGCATCGAGGCTGCGGCGCCCGTCGCGGTCGACGATATAGACGCCCTCGGCGCCCGTGATGATGCGATTGGGCAGTTCGCCGCGCGCATGCTGGGCCATGTGGGTCGAGGGATGAAAGAAGTGATCCCGGTCCCAGGCGTTCAGTTCGTTGTCGGAAGAACGATGCTCCAGCATGATCAACTCCTTGCGCTAATGCCTCTCGCCCTCAACCGGCCAGGACCGATTGCAGGAATTCCCGGGTCCGCACCTCGCGGGGTGCGGTGAAGATGTGCTCAGGTTCACCCTCCTCCGCGATCCGGCCTTTGTCGAAGAAACAGACCCGATCCGACACCTCGCGCGCGAACCGCATTTCGTGGGTCACCAGCAGCATGGTGAGATCGTGCTCATGGGCGAGGTTGCGGATGACGGCCAGCACCTCGCCCACCAGCTGTGGATCGAGGGCAGAAGTCGGCTCGTCGAACAGCAGGACGCGCGGACGCATGGCAAGGGCGCGCGCGATGGCGACGCGCTGTTGCTGGCCGCCCGAGAGCTGGCTGGGAAAGTGATCCTTCTTTTCCGATAACCCGACCATGCGCAGCAGCTCGATGCCGCGCGTCTCGGCTTCGTCGCGCTTCATACCGAGAACCGCGACCGGTGCCTCCGTCAGGTTTCGCAAGACCGTCATGTGAGGAAACAGATTGAAGCTCTGGAACACCATCCCAACATTGCGTCGCAGACTCCGCAGATGCACCTCGCTTGCTTTCAGCGGTCCGCGCCCGGCCGGCTGGTGATAGGAGACGCCGTCCAGTTGCAAGGTGCCCTCCTGGAACGGCTCCAGGGTCATCAAGATGCGCAAGACCGTAGACTTGCCCGATCCCGAGGGGCCGATCAGCGTCACCTTCTCGCCCGGCTTCACATGGAAGCTGAACTTGTCCAGCACGGTTAGAGGGCCGAAGCGCTTGGTGACGTCCTCGAAGCGGATGATGGCATCGCTCATCGCAGGGCTATCCCATTTTTGGGGAGGACCCGCTCCAGCCAATGGATACCGGCCGAGCAGATCATGGTGAGAATCAGGAAGATCAGGCCTACCAGTGACAACGGCACAAGATATTCGAAGGTGCGGTCGCCGATCAGATTGGCCAGGTTCAGCATGTCCACGACGGTGACCACCGAGAGCACGGGGGTCTCCTTCAGCATGGAAACGAGATAATTGCCCATCGCCGGCACGATGCGCGGAATCGCCTGGGGCACGATGATGTCGCGATACAGGCGCGCGCGGCCGAGGTTGAGGGCAATGGCCGCTTCCCACTGGCCGCGCGGAACCGCATCGATCCCGCCGCGATAGACCTCCGACGTATAGGCCGAATATTGCATGCCGAGCGCGAGCGCGCCGGTCAGGAACGCCGGCAGGACGATGCCGAAGATCGGCAGGCCATAATAAAGGAAGAACAGCTGCACCAGCAGCGGCGTATCGCGGATGAATTCGATGACGATGGCCGTCGGCCAGGAGATCGCCTTGAACCGGCTGCGGCGAAGCAGCGCGAGCAAAAGGCCAAGCACCAGCGCGATGGCAAAGCCCGCGGCGGCGGCCTCCAGCGTGACGATCAGGCCGATGCCGAGGATCGGCAGAATCGAGACCGCGAATGCCAGCGGCGAGGAGGTATCCCAGGCGAATCCGTACATCATCCGTGGGCGCCCCTCGGAAACGCGGCACCCCGGCGCAGCTTTTTCTCGAGCCAGCGCATAAAGGCGGAAACGACCAGCGCCATGGCGAAATAGCCGAGCAGGGTTAGGAAATAGATCCGCATGCTGTCCAGGGTCAGATTGCGCAATTGCTGGGCCCGAAACGTCAGATCGCTGATGGAGATCAGCGAGACCAGCGCAGTATCTTTGAGGTTCTGCACCGCCAGATTGCCGAAGGCCGGCATCATCTCCACCACCGCCTGCGGCAGTGCCACATGCAGCAATGTGTAGCCGCGGCTGAAATTGAGCGCCCGCGCGGCCTCGTGCTGGGCGTCGGGCACCGACTTCAAGGCACCACGAACCACCTCCGCGCCATAGGCACCGATGTTGAGGGCGAGACCGGCTATGCCCGTCACGACCGGGCCGAACGAAATTCCGACGAGTGGCAGTGCGTAATAAAGCCAGAAGAGCTGGACCAGCAGCGACGTGCCCCGGAAAATCTCGATGTAGACTTGAGCGACCACCGAAAGGACAGGGCCGCCTGCCACCCGCGCGATGCCGGCGGCAAAGGCAAAGGCTGCACCCAGCGCGGTCGAGGCCACGGCGATGGCGGCCGTTACCTCCGCGCCACGCAGCAACGGCATCAGATAGTGAGTCCAGTTCATGACGGGTGACGATCAGGCGCCGGGGGATGGGCCGGGCCCATCCCCGCGACCCCGAATATCTACTTGCCCGCGCAGAGATCTGCCGTGTCTTTGCCACGCGCGGCATCGACGCTGGCTTCGCTCAGGCCGTAGGACATGAGGATTTTCTTGTAATCGTCCGTCTTCTTGAACTCGATGAGCGCCGCGTTGAACGCCTTGTAGAGGCCCTTGTCTTCCAGCCGGAAGTCGAAGCCGCCATAGCTGCGGACCGGCTTGCCGTTGATGACCGGATCGGTGAACGGCTTGGCCTGGTCCACGCCGCTACCGCCCTGGACCAGCTTGGCGACGGTGAGCTCGGTTGCTGCATAGGCATCGGCCCGCCCCGTCTGGATCGTCGACAAGGCGTCGGCATTCGCCTGGATCAGCACGATCTGGGAATCGGGAATGCCGAGACCGTGGAAGAAGTCGAGTTGGTCGGCGCCAGAGACAATCGCGACCTTGAGGGCCGGATTGTTCTTCACGTCCTCATAGGAGTGAAGGTTTTTCGGATTGCCGGTCGGCACAAGCAGCCCTTCGCCGTAGCTTGAGTTTGGCGAAGTGAACTGCACCTGCTTGCAGCGATCGGGCAGGATATTCTGTTCGGCGGCCACGAAGTCAAACCGCTTCGCCTTCAATCCCGGGATCAGCGAGCCGAAGGGCGTCACCGTCCAGTCGATCTCCTTGATGCCCATGGATTTCAGCACGGCTGCTGCCACATCGGGGCCGATGCCTTTGGCATCGCCGTTTTCATCCATGAAGCTGTATGGCACCTCATTGGCATTGGCGCCTCGGATGTAGCCCTGGTTCTTGACCTGATCCAGGGTCGTGGCATGAACCGCCGGCACAAGGCCGAAGGTCAAGGCAATCGCGGCAATGCCGCAAGACAATAATACGCGCATACAAGCTGCTCCTCTGTTTTAGAACCGCCATGCGATCTGCCGGTTTCTTCGACCGGGCTTGCCGATGGCGGTTTGGCCAACCGCGCCGCCCCATGCGACGCGGCAATTCAAATTCCGTCCTCCAGTGTTGCGACGACGGCCAGGCAATCGCCGGTCTTCACCAGGCCGGGGAAATGGCGTGCTGCGAGCACGCCATCCATCGCCGAGCGATGCTCGGTTGGCGCCAGACCGGTGCGGCGAATGTCGTGTATGCGGGCGATGACATCGCCGCGGGCAACGCGGTCGCCCAGCCCCTTCAGCGGCTCAACCAGCCCGTCGGTATCGGCAAAGCCGAAACAATCTGCCGACGGCATATCGAGCCAGCGCGTGGGTTGCACAGCCGTTGCGCCCGCTAGAACCCCGGCGTGGCGCAAAACGTTGATGGCGCCATGCTTGGCGATCGCCACAGTTTCGGGCGTCGTGGTGCCGCCGCCGCCAAGCTCGGTGGTCATGAACACCTTGCCCATACTTTCGACGGCGGTATCCAGCATTCCCACCGCGTCGATCTCGATCATCCGCATCGAGTAAGGGGCGGCGAAGGCCGCCACGGCGGCAAAGCACCGATCTTCCTGTGCCTTGTCGGGCAGCGCATGCGCCGCCGCATAGGGCAGGAACTCCAGCGTCTTGCCGCCGGAGTGAAAATCAAGGACGAGATCCGTCAGGGGCAACAGGTGGCGCGTGATGTAATCGGCGATCTTCTCCGTCACGCCGCCGTCGGGCCGCCCCGGGAAAGAGCGATTGAGGTTGCCGCGATCGACGGGCGACGTGCGGGCCTCAGCGCGAAACGCCGGATAGTTCATCGCGGGAAGAATGATGACCCGGCCTGTTACGTCTTCCGCCCGCAGGCTGCGGGCGAGATCGAAGAGCGCCACCGGCCCCTCATACTCGTCGCCATGATTGGCCCCGGTCAAAAGCACCGTCGGGCCGCTTCCATTGGCGACGACGCAGATCGGGATCATCACGGATCCCCAGGCGGAATCGTCGCGCGAATGCGGCAGGCGCAGATGACCGTGCTGCACGCCCCGGCCATCGAGATCGATGGTCGGCGTGACCGGAGAAGGGCGCATGGCGGGCGTGCCCTTGGTCACGACTTCACCACCAGGCGGCGCGGCACATTCGCCAGGCACTCAACGCCGGTTTCCGTGATGGCGATGCTTTCGGTGATCTCCAGGCCCATCGTTTCCAGCCACAGCCCCGTCATGAAATGGAAGGTCATGCCGGGCTGGAGCTCCGTGCGGTCGCCGGGCCGCAAACTCATCGTCCGCTCACCCCAATCGGGCGGATAGCTGAGGCCGATGGAATAGCCGGTGCGATTGTCCTTCACGATGCCGTAGCGTTTCAGCACGGCGAAAAAGGCATTGGCGATGTCTTCGCAGCGATTGCCCGGCTTCGCGGCGGCAAGGCCGGCTTCCATGCCCTCGAGGGTGGCTTTCTCGGCATCCAGGAAAGCGGCCGTCGGCTTGCCCAAAAAGACGGTGCGCGAGAGGGGGCAGTGGTAGCGGCGGTAACAGCCGGCAATTTCGAAGAATGTCCCCTCGCCGCTCTTCATCGGCTTGTCGTCCCAGGTCAGGTGGGGCGCGGAAGCGTCGGCGCCGGAGGGAAGCAGCGGCACGATGGCGGCATAGTCGCCACCGATCCCGTCCACGCCGCGAACGCCGGCATCGAGGATTTCGGCGACAAGATCGTTCTTGCGCATGCCGGGCTCGACGCGATCGACAATGCGCTGATGCATCGCCTCGACGATCCGCGCGGCCTTGCGCATATAGTCGAGCTCGGTCGCGCTTTTTGCCGCCCGCTGCCAATTGACCAGCCCGCGGGCATCCTTGAACCGCGCATTCGGCAGATGGCTGGTCAGCGAGGCGTGGGCTGCGGCGGTGTACCAGTAGTTGTCCATCTCGACCGCGATGGTGCCCTTGCCCCAGCCGCGCTCGTCGATGATGCGGGCGAGTAAATCCATCGGATGGCGTTCGTTCGACTGAACGTAGTGGTCGGGATAGCTGATGATGCTGTCGTCGGCGATCCAGGCCGTGCGCTTGGCCCCGTTGGCGTCCTGCAACCGGCCATACCAGAGAGGCTCGCCGGACCCCGGCACTACCACGCATTGGTGCACATAGAACGACCAGCCGTCATAGCCCGTCAGCCAGTGCATGTTGGAAGGATCGGTGACGATCAGCAATTCGACGCCGGCTTGTTCCATGGCATGGCGCGTCTTGGTGACGCGGACCGCATATTCGTTGCGCGAGAAATTGAGTGCGGGATTGCTCATGCCGTTACTCCAGCGGAATTCTCGATGATGTGGCCGGCGCTCGTGGCAAGCGCCCGCTGATAGGCGAGCGTGGCGATCGCGGTATCCTGGACACCCGTGCCGGTGAGGTCGCAAAAGGTGATGGCCTTGGCCGACCGGCGGCCGGGAAGTTCACCGGTAACGACGGCGCCGAGTTCGGCCAAGCTGCGATCCGGCGCAATCAGCCCGGCGGCAATTGCATGATGCAATTCGCCGAACTGTCGCGTCTGCTTGAGGCTGTCGGCGACGTAAGGTGCGGCTGCAAGCAGGGCCGCCGGTTCGACTTCGTTCTTGTGCCCGGCATCCGAACCCATGGCGGTCACATGCTGACCAGGCGACAGCCACGCGGCGCGAAGGATCGGCTTTTCCGCCGGCGTCGTCGTGACGATGATGTCGGCGCCACGGCAGGCCACGGCGCCATCGCTCTCAGCCGTGACGGGAATTCTGAGTTCAGCGCTCATCTCGGCAGCGGTTGACGCTGCCTTCGCTCCGTCGCGTGCCCAGATCCGCGCCGATGCGATCGGCCTGACCAAGGCGAGTGCGCGGAGTTGCATACGCGCCTGCATGCCGGCGCCGAAAATGGCCGCGACTTTCGCCTCGGGCCGCGCGAGATGCCGGGCTGCGACGGCGCCGGCGGCGGCGGTGCGAACATCCGTCAGATAGCCGTTATCCAGCAGCACCGCATTGACCAGCCCGGTTTCGGCCGAAAACAGCACCATCAAGCCGTTGGTGCTGGGCAGTCCCCGTTTGGGATTGTCGAAGAAGCCAGGGCTGATCTTGATCGCAAAACCGTCGAACCCCGGTATGTAGGCTGTCTTGACGTCGACCTCGGCCCGCCGCTCGGGAATATCGAGACGCAGGATCGGCGGCATGATCACGCCGCCACCCGCAAGCGCGGCAAAGCCACGCTCAACGCAGGACACGGCCTCGCGATCGAGCGGAACGCTTCGGCGCAGATCGGCTTCGGTCAGAACCAGCATGCCGGCCATCAGGCAACTGCCGGCATGTCGAGGATCTGCCGGTGCAGGCCGGCATCGATGTTTCGGCCTGAGATAATGATGGCGGTAGGACCCGCCGGCGTCACCTTGCCGGCGAGTATTGCGGCAATGCCGACGGCGCCCGCCCCCTCGACTACTTCGCCTTCGTTCTGGAATGCGTGACGTATGCCCGAGGCGATCTCCGCCTCGCTCAACAGGATCACGTCATCAAGAAGCCGGCGGCAGAGATCGAAGGTGAACCGGTTGTCGAGGCCGATCCCGCCGCCGAGCGAATCCGCAAGGCTGTTTCCTTCCGGCACGATGACAGGCTGGCCGGCCTCAAGGCTTGCATGCATAGCAGCACCGGTTGACATGGAAATCCCGATGATGCGGGCATGCGGTCGCCGGCTCTTGATCGCGAGCGCAATGCCGCCGGCAAGACCGCCGCCGGAGAGCGGCACCAGGACCTCGCTGACCCCGGGCAGATCGTCGAGTATTTCGAGGCCGATTGTTCCCTGCCCCGCAATGACGGCGGGATCGTCGAAGGGAGAAATCAGTATCAACCCCTCGTCGCGGGCCAGACGTTCAGCCTCAACCTGGGCATCGTCCTGGCAATTGCCGACGATTGAAACCTCGGCCCCGAGCTCGCGGATGGCGGCGACCTTATTTGCGGGAACCAGGGAAGAGAGACAGACGACAACGCGTAGTGACTCCGCACGGCCGGCAAAGGCAACCGCCCTGCCATGATTGCCGGTCGAGATAGTGACGAGACCGCGACCGCGTTGCTCGCTCTCCAGGTTACGGATCGCCGAGGTCGCACCGCGCAGCTTGAAACTGCCGGTCTGCTGCCGGGTTTCCATCTTCAGGAAGACCGGTGAGCCCGTGCGCTGTGACAAGGTCTTGGAATGCTGCAGGCCGGTGCGGATTGCCCGGTCGGCGATGCGGCGCTGGGCCGCGCGCAACGCAGCGAGATCGAGCGTGATGCTCACGCGGAGCGATTGCGGCTGACAGCCAACCGCCGGACCGCAGACCAACGGGCGCAGGCTGGGATTGTCATGGTTTCAGACTCACCGCTTTCATGGTGCGGGAGCCTGGAAGACATCCTAAATCATGTCAATTTTAATATTGGATCATTACATTGCTATGGACCAGTACACTTGATCCCGGCGAAATTAGATCGGGCCGGTGTCGAACACGGGCGGCAACTGGGTGATCGTCGTCCGCACTACATCGAGCGCAGAGC
>DASXQK010000168.1:0-10293 GCA_036493015.1 Dongiaceae bacterium
GCCGAGTTCTGCCGTCGCCAGCGCCAGGCATCATTTATCGCTATCGACACTGAGTTCATGCGCGACAAGACGTATTGGCCGCAGCTTTGCCTGATCCAGATCGCCGGACCAGAGGAGGCGGCGGCAATCGATTCCTTGGCACCGGGGATCGATCTGGCGCCGCTGTTCGAGCTGATGGCGGACACCAACGTGACCAAGGTCTTCCACGCAGCACGTCAGGACGTGGAAATCTTCTTTCATCTCACCGGCAAGATCCCCGTCCCGCTGGTGGATACCCAGGTCGCCGCCATGGTCTGTGGCTTCGGGGATTCGGTGAGCTATGAGACCCTGGCGGGAAAGCTCGCCAATGCCCGCATCGACAAGAGCTCGCGTTTCACCGATTGGGCGCAACGGCCGCTGACCGATCGCCAGCTGCAATATGCGCTCTCCGACGTGACCCATTTGCGGCCCTCCTGGGAACATCTCGAGCGGCGCCTCTCCAAGACGGGGCGCGGCGATTGGGTGGCGGAAGAGATGGCGGTATTGACCAGCCCGAGAATTTACCAGATGGAGCCGGCCGAATCCTGGCGGCGGATCAAATTCCGCAACGACCGGCCCCGCGCGATCGCCATTCTGCGCGAGGTTGCGGCATGGCGCGAGGAAGAGGCACAGAAACGCGACCTGCCGCGCGGGCGCATCGTGAAGGATGAAACGCTCTGCGAGATCGCGGCGCACGCGCCGCGCAACACCGACGATCTCGCCCGCTGCCGCGGCTTTTCGCGCGCGCAAGCGGAGAACCGCCAGGGCCAGGCGATCCTGGCGGCCGTCAAGCGCGGGCTCGATCTGCCATCAGACCAGCTGCCCGACATTCCCCCGCGCCGCGATCTGCCGGCGGGCCTGGGCCCAGTCATCGAGCTGTTGCGCGTGCTGCTGAAGATGCGTTGCGAGGATCACGAGGTGGCGCAGAAACTCGTGGCCAGCGCCGACGATCTGGAACTGATTGCCGCCGACGATCAGGCGGATGTCCCTGCCCTCTCTGGCTGGCGACGCGAAATCTTCGGCGCCGATGCGCTGGCCCTCAAGCACGGCCGGCTCGCGCTGACGACGGTCGGCCGCCGGGTAAAGGTCGTGCCGCTTCCCGGCTAGCGCCGCCGGCCGGCGGTGGATGTAGCCACGCTGCGGCCAAGCGCACGGCCAAGCGCGTCGAGCCTTCGGCCCACAGCCTCGCCATACATGATCGAGCCGTTACGCGGCAGCAGCAGGGTCAGGCGCCCGGCGGCAAGACGCAGGGAGGATTGAACCAGCAGCTTCGGTGTTGCACCCGACAGCGAATAGGCCAGCCGCAACGCCAGCCCCAGTGTCAGGGCATGCGCGCTCGCGGCCTCATCCATCATGCGTAGCGCCGGCTCCTGGATCACCGGATCCATCGTGCCGGCATAGCGCACGGCAACAGAGGCGGCGGCAAATACACGCTGCTCGTGATCGATGCCGCCGATGGGCAACCGCAGGATCCGATCGAAAGATTGTTCGGCGCGATAGTCAGGATGATCGCGCCAGGCGATATCGCTGAGGCGGCACACGGCCTGGCGCAGGCGATGCTGCTCCGGCGTCTCGCCCTCGAACAAGGGCGCCGTCCACTGGGTCAGCAGATCGCCCATCAGCCCGAAGCGCCCGTCACGGTCGGCCAACTCGCTGGCCGCGGACAACAACGGATCCAGCTTGCGCTGGGCCGGCGACAATTGGTGATACAGGTATCCCTCGCGCAGGCCGAAAGCGGAGAAGATGATCGATTCCGGCCGGGCGACGCGCAGCAGGCGCTCCAGCAGCAAGGCTGCGAAGGGCAGCGTATCGACGCGCCGGCGCGGCAGGCCAGATATCGCCGCCAGCGAGCGGCGGCCCAGGCGCGACATCACGCGCAGCAGATCCTCCGCCTGGTGCCGGTCGATGCGATAATGCTGGATGATGTGCAGCGGGTGGCCCGTCTGATCCATATGGATGCGCGCCAGCGAGCGCCAGGCGCCGCCCACGGGATAGAAATTCCGACCGCGCAGATCGCCCAGCCATGGCACGGTTTGCAGGTGCCCGTCGATCAATTCTCGCGCCTGTTCGCGGTCGGCGAGGGCCGCTTCGCCCACCCGTAGGGGACCGAGCGGCAGTGTCGCATGGGGGCCGAGGCGGCCATGATCGAGCCCGACCAGTTCGACGCTGCCGCCGCCCAGATCGCCCATGATGCCGTCGGCATCGCCGATACCCGAGACGACACCCAGTGCGGAATACTTCGCCTCCTCCGCGCCCGAGATGATACGCACCGGAACGCCGCAGCGCCGGCGCACCGCGGCGGCAAATTGCGGCCCGTTGCTGGCATCGCGGACGGCAGCGGTCGCCAGCAGGTCGAGACGGCGGGCACCCATGGCCTTGGCCAGGCGCACGAAGCGCGACAGGTTCACGAGCGCCGATTCGACACCTTCCTCGTTCAACCGCCCCGTCTCGTCCAGCCCGCGGCCGAGGCCGCAAAGCACCTTTTCGTTGAACAGCAACAGCGGCGCGCGCGAAATCCGGTCGAACACGACCAGACGAATGGAGTTGGAGCCGATATCGACGATGGCGACACGATTCCGGGAAGGCCGTTTCCGGCTTTTGCGCAACGGCGCGCCACGGGCCCGTGCTTGCGCCACCCGCTTCGGCTCAGCCCGGAGGGATCGCCCGCGCGAAACGCGCCGGCGCAGCTTCTTTGCCCGCACGCCCTTCACGCTTTCTTGAAATCCAGCTGGGGCGTCTTCTTCGATTTCTTGAGCGCACTGCCGCGGCCCGAAAGGCTGGGGTTGGTCATGAAGAAGGTATGGGCGCTGAAGGCGCCGGGCGGGGCTGCGATGCGGGTATAGCGGCCATCGGCGCCCAGCTCCCAGCTCTGCGCATTATCCTTGAAGTTGGCGATCATGATCTGGTCCAGCACCTGCTGGTGGACGGTGGAGTTCTCTATCGGGATCAGGGTCTCTAGGCGCCGGTCGAAATTTCGCGGCATCCAGTCGGCCGAAGAAATGAAGACCTTGGCCGCGCGCGAGGGCAGTTTTTGGCCGCCGCCGAAGCACAGGATCCGGCTATGCTCCAGGAAGCGGCCGATGATGCTCTTGACCCGAATGTTGTCGGACATGCCGGGCACGCCGGGTCTGAGGCAGCAGATGCCGCGCACGATCAGGTCGATCTGCACCCCCGCCTGCGAAGCGCGATAGAGCGCATCGATCAGCTCGGGATCCACCACTGAATTCATCTTCGCCCAGATCGAGCCGGGCCGGCCCGCGCTGACATGGGTGATTTCTTCTTGGACGAGCTTCAGGACCGTCTGGCGCAGATTGACCGGGGCGACGGCGATCTTCTCCAGCCGGTCGGGGCGGGCATAGCCAGTCATGAAGTTGAAAAGGCGCGCGGCGTCGTGGCAGAGCGACGGATCGCAGGTAAAGAAGGAGAGGTCGGTATAGATCTTGGCCGTCACCGGGTGATAGTTGCCGGTGCCGAAATGCACATAGCTGCGCAACGAGGTGCCTTCGCGGCGCATCACCATGGAGACCTTGGCATGGGTCTTCAGTTCCAGGAACCCATAGACCACCTGCACGCCGGCGCGTTCCATGTCGCGGGCCCAGCGGATGTTGGCTTCCTCGTCGAAGCGCGCCTTGAGCTCGATCAACGCCGTGACGGACTTGCCCGCATCCGCCGCCTCGATCAAGGCCTTGACCACCGGTGAATCTTCGCTGGTGCGATAAAGTGTCTGTTTAATCGCCACCACTGAGGGGTCGCGCGCGGCCTGGCGCAGGAACTGCACCACCACGTCGAAGCTCTCATAGGGGTGATGGACGATAATGTCCTTCTGCCGGATGGCGGCGAAGCAATCGCCGGCAAAGTCGCGGATGCGCTCGGGAAAGCGCGCGTTATAAGGCTGGAATTTCAAATCCGGCCGGTCGTCGACGATCAGCTTTCTGGTGGAGGCAAGACCGAGCAGGCCATCCTGCAGGAACACGTCCTCGGACCTCACATTCAGTTCGCTGACGACCGAGGCCAGCAGATCCTCGGAAATATCGGCATTGGCTTCGAGGCGGATGACCGTGCCGCGCCGGCGGCGCTTGAGCGCGCTCTCGAACAGGCGGACCAGATCCTCGGCCTCTTCCTCGATTTCCATTTCGCTGTCGCGGATCATGCGGAAGTAACCCAGCGCCGTGACGCCGAAGCCCGGGAACAGCCGGTCGAGATACATGCCGATCACCGCTTCCAGCGGCAGGAAGCGGATCGCCTTGCCGGGCAGGCGCAGGAAGCGCGACATCTGCGGCGGCAGCACGATCAAGGCACGAAGCAGGCGGCCATCCTCGGCCCGGCGCAGATCGAGGATGATGGCGAAGCCGAGATTGGGGATGAAGGGGAAAGGATGCGCCGGGTCCATGGCCATGGGGGTCAGGACCGGGAAGATCTGATCGAGGAAAAAGCCGTCGAGCCACTGCTTCTCTTCGGCGGTGACCTCGCCGGCATCGAGCACGGCGATCCCGTTGGCGCGCATGTCATCGCGCAAGCGCCGCCAGCTCGCCTGCTGGTTTCGCATCAACTCGCCGATCAGCACATTGATGGCCGCAAGCTGCTGGGCGGGGGTCAGCCCTTCCTGGCTTAGCGTGGTGATGCCGGCCGCCTGCTGGCCCTTCAGCCCGGCCACCCGCACCATGTAGAACTCGTCGAGATTGTTGGCCGAAATCGAGAGGAAGTTCAGCCGCTCGAGCAGGGGGTGATTGCGGTTTTCGGCTTCTTCCAGCACCCGCTCGTTGAAGGCAAGCCAGGAGAGTTCGCGGTTGATGAACCGCGATTCCGGCGGATCGGGCAGGCGCACGCCATGCCGGTCGGCCGAGGATTCCTCCGCCCTGCTTTTCACTGCCTCATCCATGCTGAAGGTCCATATTGCGGTGCGCTCGTTTTGCAGTGTAGTGGCCGGAAATGAAATTGTCATGACAACCGCCCATATTCCCGGTCTAGGCTAAGCCCATGAAACGCCTATATTTGCTGAGACATGCCAAGTCGGATTGGGCCGATCCGGACCGGATTGACGCCGATCGCCCCTTGAGCCCCCGCGGGCGCCGGGCAGCCCCCACGCTCGGCCGTTACATGCGCCGCGAGGGGCTGATCCCGGCGCTTGTGCTGGCCTCCACGGCGCGCCGAACCGAGGAGACCTGGGATCTGCTCTCAGGGACCCTGAAGAGCGAAGTTCCGCTCGAGACCTCGCACAAGCTCTACCTCGCGAGCCCGGCACGCCTGCTGAAAACCATCCGCGGCGTCGACGACGCGATCCCCTCGGTCGTCATCGTCGGCCACAATCCGGGCCTGCAGGCGCTGGCCCTGGAGTTGGCGGGCAGCGGCGATGCAAGCGCGCGCACCCGCCTGGTAACCAAATATCCGACCGGCGGTCTCGCTGTATTCGATTTTGCCGTCGATCATTGGGCGGATGTGGTGGTCGGCGGCGGCGTGCTTGAGCGTTTCGTGGTGCCGCGCGATCTGGATTAGGGCACGCCTAAAACTGCGGGCGAGGCCAGAAGGTCTTGCGGCCGATGAAATCCTTCCAGATGGCGGCGACCTTGCTGTGGTCCTCGGCAATGCGGGCTGCCTGCCAGCCCAGGATGATGCCCGCACCCCGCGCCGCCTCGCTGGTGCCCAGCGAACCCGCGGCAAGCGAACGCTCGAGCTCTTCCACCAGATGCCGGCTGACCAGCGCATCATTCAGCGAGCCCAGCACATCCTGGATCGCCGCCAGGGCGGTGATGTATTTACCGGTCGCCTTGCGCGGATAGAGCTCGCGGAAGAATTCGCCGACATAGCGTTGCTTCTTGGCCATCAGGCGCAGCCGATGCAGTTCGGCTTCCGTCATTTCGGCACGCTTGCCGCCGAATTTGCGTAAGCGCTTGTGCCGGCGGTTGAGGATGGTAGACGCAAAATCACCTACCGGCCGGTCGAGGATCGCCGCCTCGGCCGCAGCCCAGCCGCCGGTCGCAAGCCAGGAATAGCAGCGCAACAGCAGCGCGGTGTAGCGAGGAGAATCAAGCGCGGCGCGGGCGCGCTGCTGGGCGCGTGCTTGCAATTCAGCCGCGGCGCCCAGACCCGGACGAACGCCCGGTACGCGCTCGGCGATCGGCGTCAGCGTGGTAGCGCTGAAGACATCCCAGTCGCGCGCGGGATTCAACTCCTGCTGCAGCCAGCGCAGTTCGCGGGAGAGGTACTCGTGGGCCTCGTCCGCCAGGGTGTCGCGATAGGCGGTCGCGAGTGCGCGGAGGCGGCGCAAGCCCACGCGAAGCTGATGGATACCTTCCGGATCTTTGCCCCGCCGCGCCGGGATCTCGTTGGCGCGCATCTGCGCCAGGCAACTGCGTGCGGCCGCCACGAAGGCATCGCGCGCACTCATGGTGGCGGTCAGCCCGATCGGCGTTGCCTTGGCCGGCGCTGGTTCGTTGCCGGCCAGCAGCGCATAACCGCGCTCGGCCTTGGTAAGGCCGCCCAGCGTCACCGGCAGGAATTCATGGACCGCCAACGCCAGTTCAAAGAGATGCTCGGGCCGGCCGCTCTTGAGTTCGAGCTCGATCTCCGAAAGCGGCAGGCTGGCCTCATCGGCCCTGATCTCGCCGCGGTCGAAGGCGAGCTCGACCAGGCTCTCTTTGAAGCGCAGCGGCCAGGCGGTGCGGCGGAAGTCGGTAGCGAAAAGCGGCGCCAGCCGGCGGATGATGGCAGGATCGGCGAACAGGCGGCGCAACCGCGGATCAATGATCTTGTCCAGTTCCGGACGGTCGCCGGAAATCGTCGTCTCAATCTCGCGCAGCACCTGAAGCCCGCCCAGGCCAGTGCTTGGCAGCTTGATGGTCTGCACCCGGCGCTTGCCGATGCTGCGCACGCGCAAGACCACGCCGCGCCGGGCGAGCGCGCTGTCGGGCGTATCGTAATAAACCGTCTCGAGCTGGCGGGTCAGCGCCCGCTTCTGGGCAAGCTCGCGCAATAGCGGCAGCTGGCGCACAGCGGCCGCGCGTTCCGGCGCGACGGTGAGTTTGAGCTCGACTTCCTCCGCCATGCCTGTTCCCTGGGCAGCCCCGAAGCGTCGCGATTGAAGGCTGGACCTTTCCCCCGGTCCGGATCCTCCCGCGCCGCCCGTCTATAACCAACGCCACCGCGTCGCGAAAGTTACAGAATTATGATAGCTCGGCGAAATTTTTGCGGCAGTCCGCTAAAGGCGTAAGCGTTTGAAAATACGCTCGGGAATCGCCTTGATGATGGCCATGATCAGCCGCCAGAAAGCCGGGAAATAGGCGACGTCCCGGCCTTTGGCGGCAAAGCGCAGGCAGGCGCGGGCACATGAGTCGGGGCTTGCCACCAGGAACATGCCGCCCATGCCATAGGTCATGGAAGTATCCATGAAACCGGGCTTCACCGTGGTGATCGAAACGCCTTTGGCTGCGTAGGTCGCCCGCAACCCCTGCAGATAGGCATTCAACCCGGCCTTGGCCGAGCCATAGACATAGTTGGAGGGCCGCCCGCGGTCGCCCGCAACCGAGCTCAGCACCACGATGGCGCCACGCCCCTCTTCCGTCATGCGTGGCGCCAGCCGGGCCAGGACCGAGACAGCGCCCAGATAATTGACGGCGATGATCTGCTGGGCCAGCGCCGGATCGCGGTCGATCTCGCTTTGGGGCGCCATCATGCCGAACGCCAGAAGCACGTTGAACGGGCGGCGCGGCAATTCGGCGACGAATGCCTCGTGACTCGCCCGGTCGATAGCGTCGAAGGCACGGACATCGGCACGCGCAGCGCCACGGATGCGGGCATCGGCTGCGATCCGCTCGATATCGCGAATATCGCGCCCGGCGAGAATTAAATCGCCGCCCTGTTCGGCAACGAGACGTGCAAACGCCCGCGCGACCGAGGAACTCGCGCCCAGTATCAGCCAGAGTGGGCGTTCGCTCATGGGGCCTCGCGGATGGCGAGCCGGCGCGCGAGATCGGACATCATTCGCTGCCCGGGATCGATCTCGGCCAGGATGGCGCGGAATTGCGGCAGATTGGGATACATGGCGGCGAAGCCTTCCGCCGACATCCGCGAATCCTTGGCCGCATAGATGCAGCCGCCATGGTCCAGCACCATGCGTTCCAGCCGCACCAGCAGATCGCCGACGCCCGGCCGGGCGGGAAAATCCAAAGCCAGCGTATGGCCGCGCCCACCAAAGGAAAGCAGGCCGGTGCCCTGTTGCCCCATGGTCTTGAGCACGCCCAGGAACGAGGCCGCGCGCGAACCCACGCAGGTCTCCAGGATCGAGCGCAACGCCTTGCGGCTGTTCGCCTCGGGCAGCAGGCATTGGAACTGGTGAAAGCCACGCCGGCCATAGAGCCGGTTCCAGCCTTTGATGGCATCCAGCGGATAGAGAAACCGGTCATAGGGCACACGGCGTTCGCGCCCACGCGCCGGCACGCCGCGCCAATGCTGCGCGTTGAACAGGCTGATACTGAGAGGATTAAGAGCGATGGCGGGAAAATCGAAGGCGACGCGCCGCGCGCGGGCTTCTCTATAATGCTCGCCTTCCACCGGCGGCGCCGGATCGGCGCTTTCGACGATGCCGCGTCCAAGGGAGCTTCCCTGCGCCAGCGCGTCGATCCAGCCGACGGAATATGCGGCAGTCCGGCGCACCTCCTCGAGTGCATCCAGAAACTCGTCAAGATTGCGGACACGCCGCTCGTGCAATGCCACGAAGCGTGAAGGCACCGCCATCATCTTGAGGGCAACCGCGATCACCACGCCGGTCAAGCCAAGGCCCGCGACCGTCGCCCTGAACAATGGATCATCGGGCATCAGCCGGCGGATCTCGCCCGACGGCAACATCAAATCCAGCCAGGCGAGATGCCGGCCGAAATTGCCGGCCCGGTCCTGGTTCTTGCCATGCACGTCATGGGCAACCGCACCGCCCAACGTGGCGAAAGCCGTGCCTGGCGTGACCGGCGCAAGGAACCCGCGCGGCAGAAACAACCGGCGCAGATCGTCGAAGGTGACGCCAGCTTCGGCGACCAGCAGTCCGCTGGCGGGATCGAAATCGAGCAGCCGGTCGAAGCGGCTTGTCAGGATCGCCTGGCCACCCGAGTTCAGCGCCGCATCGCCATAGCTTCGTCCCCCGGCATGAACGATGACACCGCGCCGATCCACTGCCTGCAGGGCCTTGGCCAGATCGGCAATCCGCTCGGGCCGTGCCGCATCCATTTCGCCACGCAGCACCCTGCCCCAGCCGGTGAAGCTGTCATGACGCCAGCCGGGATTGAGGTTCGCGTCAGCCATAGATCAGACCGGCAAAGGTTGCGACCCAGCCCAGGATGGTGATCATCAGGAAACGATCGGTTAGCGCCAGCCGCGTGGGCGAGCCGGAACGATGCTCGACCAGCGTCACCTGCAGATAGCGCAGTACGCCCGCAATGACGAAGGGCGCCGTCAGGAACAGTTTGTCGCTGTGCAGGCGCGCCATGTTTTCGGGCTGCGTCGTATAGAGCAGATAGCTCACCACCAAGGCTGCCAGCACGATGGCCAGTGAAGCATCGATGAAGGGCAGGTTATAGCCCGACAGGCTGCGGCGATGCTCGTCATCGACGCCCAGCACCAGATCGTCGCGGCGCTTGGCGAAGGCCAGGAACAGCGCGAGCAGCAGGGTACAGGCAACGATCCAGACCGTCGGCGTAATGCCGATCAGCTGGCCGCCGGCATAAATGCGCAACACGAAGCCGATGGCGATGCAGAGCACGTCGAGGATCGCGACTTGTTTCAGCCACAGGTTATAGGCCAGGTTCTGTGCGACATAGATCGCCAGCACGATGGCAAAACCGCGGGGCAGATAAAGCAGCGTCACCGTCGTACTGATGATCGTTAAAATCAGCGCCGTAACTGCGGCACTGGAAACCGTCACCGTGCCGGCGGCGAGCGGGCGGCGCTGCTTGGTCGGATGTTTGCGGTCGACCTCGCGGTCGCGCCAATCGTTCAGAATATAGATCGCCGAAGCCATGGCCGAAAAACAGGCAACGCCGAGCGCAACCCTGCCGAGATTGGCCCAGGAGATGAGTTGTGGCGTAAAGAACAGGGGTGCTGCCACGAAGGCATTCTTGGCCCATTGATGCGGCCGCAGCAGTCTCAGGATCGGCGGCATCACAGGTTCTCCCGTTCCACGATCTCGCGCGCCAGCGGCAATGTCACCGCCCGGTGGCGCGCCAGGGATTCCCGGTCGAGAAGCCCGACCAGCCGGCGCAGGGTCTCGAAGCTGCGCTCCACCCGCTTGGT
>DASXQK010000169.1:0-2513 GCA_036493015.1 Dongiaceae bacterium
GCGTCACCAATTCCAGCCGCGATTTCGGCCGGGCCGTCTTCGATATCCCCGTTGCCTTCAGCGAGGATTACGACCGGATGGTGGATATTCTTCAGAAGACCGCCGCCGAACTGAAGGCCGACCCCAACCTCGACCCGCTGATCATGGGCGCGCCGACGCAGCCGGTCCTCGACCGCTTCACCGACAATGCCATGATCATCCACATGGAGATCAAGACGCCGCCCGGCAAGCAAAGCGATGTGGTGCGCGCGTTCAACCGCCGCCTGAAACAGCGCTTCGACGAGCTCGGAATCGAGATGCCGATGCCCTCGCGCCGGCTTCTGCTGACCGGCGAGGGCGGCGTTGCGAATGGCGGCGAGCATCCCAGGCGTCAGGCGCGAAGAGCCTAAGCCACCGCCCGCCGCGAAGAGCCTGATAAGCCCTCGATCACACGCCAACTAGCGGCGGCTGGTGAACTCGATTACGAGGTTGAAGGCAGCGCTGGGCGGCACGATCAGGGAAGGTCCTGTAGCACGAAAAGGAACGCTCGCTTTCGCCAGCAGCGCCTTGACGACTCCCAGTTCCTCGACCTCGATCGCATAGGCTTCGAAGCGTGGCGGCGCGCCAGCGTCACGGCGCCCGATCTCGGGATATCGCTGCGCCAGCGAGTCATGAGTGAGCACCGTCACCTTCTCAGCCCCGCCGGCGACCGTCAGGCCTTCCGGCGAAGGCGCTGCGGATTCTCCCATAAGCCGGGTGAAGAAGCTCTGATAGCGCGCCGGGTCGCCCGCCGACATGACCACCTCAGCGATCCGAAGCGCGCCATTGGCATGACGCTGATATTCCGGCCGCCAGAAATACTGCGGCGCGTGCTGCTGGCAGGTGAAAAAAACCGCTTCGGGCATGGAGGGTTCGGTCACGAAGGCCAGCGAAAAATCCACCCGCGCCTTGCTGCCGTCGGGCAACGTCGCCTCGCGGCCGAACTTGAACAGATCATAGGCATCGAGGCCCAGCCGCTTGAACTCTGCCGCATCCGCCGCGGCGTCCCTGCTCGCCAGCACCAGCATGGAAAAGCCTTCGCGCCTTTCCAGAAAGGCCTGATTATAGGCGCCGAAGCTGAAGCCGCCGGGTGCGGCCTGGGAAATCGCCGCGGGGTCGGCAACACTGAGCAGTTCCAGGAAATTGCCCTGCAGCTGCACCAGGCTGTTGGCGGTGCCGAAGGGATGCTGAGCTCGCGGCGTCAGCGTGAATCCCATGCGGGCATAGAAATCCCGCTGGCGATCGAGATCGTTAGCCGCGAGGACCAGATGGTCGAATTTGCGCATAACTGCCTGCTCAATGCATCCGGTCGAAGCCGGCGCGCAAATCGGCAGTCAGATCCCCGACATCTTCCAGCCCGATATGGAAGCGCAGAATTGGCCGGGTTGGATCCAGTTTCGTCGCGGTCCGCACGGCCCGGCCGGTAGGGCAGACCAGGCTCTCGAAACCGCCCCAAGAGGCGCCGATGCCGAACAGTTTCAGCCCATTGGCCATCGCCTCGACCTTTTTCATCTCGACAGGTCTAAAGACAACAGCGAGCAACCCCGAGGCGCCGGCAAAATCGCGTTTCCACAAGGCATGGCCCGGATCCGAAGGCAGTGCGGGATAGAGGACACGCTCGACCTCCGGCTGCTGTTCGAACCATTGCGCGACCTTGAGGGCCGATTCCTGATGCCGCGCCAGCCTCACGGCCAGGGTGCGCAGGCCGCGCTGGGCGAGATAGGCATCGTCCGGGCCGATGCATTGGCCCAGCAAATTGCTGATCTTCTCGATGGCGGGCCAGGCCTTGGCCGTGGCGGTCACCGAGCCGACCATCGCATCGGAATGGCCGACGATGTATTTCGTCCCGGCGGTGATCGACACATCCACGCCGTGATCGAAGGGCCGGAAGTAAAGCGGCGTCGCCCAGGTATTATCCATCATGGTGATGGCGCCCGCCGCCTTGGCCGCTTTGGCGATGGCCGGCACGTCCTGCATTTCCATGGTCAGCGATCCCGGCGCCTCGACATAGACGATCTTCGTCTTCGGCTTGATCAGGGCTGCGATGCCGGCGCCGATGGCGGGATCGTAATAGGTCGTCTCGACCTGGAAGCGCGGCAGCAGGTCATCGCAAATACGCCGGGTCGAGCCATAGACATTGTCGGGGATCAGCAGGTGATCGCCCGGCTGCACGAAGGCCAGCAGAGATGCTGCGATGGCCGCGGCACCCGAGGGGAACAGCGCGCAGCCCTCGCCCCCCTCGAGCTCGGCCAGCGCGTCGGTCAAGGTGAAGCTGGTCGGCGTCCCCCAGCGGCCATAGATCATCCGCCCCTGTTCAGGCTTGGTGACCGACAGAAACGAGGCCAGGTTGTCATGCAGCACCGTCGAGACGTGATAGACGGGCGGGTTGACGCACCCCTTATAATATCCCTTCTCCCGTCCAGCCCGGACGACGCGCGTTTCCTGCTTCACGATCGCTCTCCCCCTATTAATTTCTGAGCTGAGCGATAAGACCG
>DASXQK010000170.1:0-18421 GCA_036493015.1 Dongiaceae bacterium
AACCGGGCTCGGCTGCGATCAATTGCAACAGCGCCAGGATCTGGTTCGGGCTTATGCGGTTATCCGGGCTGAGGCCGGAATGGTTTTCCAGGCGAAGGCCGCGCCAATCCGTGTTGGACGCCTGCTGGCTCAGCCATTGGCCGAGTGCGGCACTGGATTCCCGCAGCGGCAGCGCCTTGCCGGTCAGTTGGCGCGAGGCGGCAAGACCGATCAGCTCCGCCTCCATATTGTTGCTATAGCGCAGCAGCCCACGGAGAATCTCGCTCAGCGACGGACTTTGCACGATGGCGATTTCGACCGCATTGGCCGGGACATGGCCCGGCTCCGGCAACGGCAGGGCGATCCCGTTGGTCAGTGCCAGCTGGCGAAACACCAGGGCTGTCTGCAGGCCGGGGTTGCGCACCGGCAGAAAGGTATTGCCTTGGGCCGGCAGGTGGCCGGCATAGCGCCAGCGCACGAGATCGCCGCCGCCGTCATAAACGAAGGGGGCGCCGGGCGGCAGCACCTCTTCTGCCGGCGCAAACGCGATCCAGTCGCAAGGGAGAATCAGACCATCGGCGATGCTGCGCGCCTGAAAGATCGGCACGCCATCGGCGGACTTCGACCAGACGACCTCGATCCGGTTGAAATCGACATTGAGCGCGCCGAACCCCGCATTATAGGGGGTTGCGATCGGCTGGCTGGCGCTGACTTCCGGCAATGCTGGCATCAGCGTATCGTCGAAGAAGAAGCGTCCGCCCTTGCCGTCCGGCCGGTTTGCCTGCAGCTGCATGGCGAGCTTCTGCAGATCGTTGGCCGAGAGTACTGGATCGCCGCCGCCCCGCAGATAGATATCGTTCCCGCGCCGAAACAGCGCGGTGGTGAAGCGGTAATCGGCGCCGAGGATTTTTACCGCGGCATAGGCCGTCGCCAGTTTGGCGACCGACGCCGGCATGAACAATTGATCTGCCGATTGCGATTCCAGGATCTTGCCGGACTGTACATCGGCCAGGATGAAACCGACGTCGCCCTTGGCAAAGCCGAGCCGCGCGATGAGGGGTGCAGCCGACGATGGGGCTGCGGCTTCAGCCGGGCCGGCGACCCCAAGGCAAAACGCGAGCGCCACCAGGCAGCACCACAACAGGAATCGATGGCTCGGATGGGGGGTCAGGCGGGGCTTCATTCGGCCCGAGCTTATCGGCGGGCATGGCCCGATAGCCAGTGCCGTTCTGCCCACGCTGCGCGCGGCTTCAGTGCTAGGCTGATCGCATCAAGCGGGCGTTGCCATCCACAACCGGCCCCCGCACGAACCAGGGAGCTTGGCCACCCGGCCCTCGGACCACCTTGCCCATTCTCAGCCTCGCCGATATCCGCTCATCGGTCGTTCACGCCGCCTCCGATTACTGGCGCAGCAAATGCGGCGGTGAGCGCCTGCCCTCGCGCCGGGACATCGATCCCGTCGAGATCCCCAGATTGCTGCCCCATATCCTACTGGCCGAGATTTGGCCGGAACCCTTCCTGGTGCGCTATCGCCTGGCAGGCACGGCGCTGGCCGAGCTCTATGGCTTCGACTACACGGGCTCCTATCTCTCCCGCGAGCGCGAGGGGGATGAAGGCTATGCCTATTACATCGAGATTTATCGGCAGGTCTGCCGCGACAAGCGGCCGCTCTTCGGGCGCGACAGCGTGCATATCCGCGAACGCCATCATATCGTCTACGAGTGGGGTGAATTTCCGCTGGCCGACAACAAGGCCGAAGTTGTCATGACCTTTGCCGTCGGCGAACTGTTCAGGCAGCCCGAAGACCCGCATTAGCAGGCCTTCGGGCGGACATCCTTTTTATCTAGTTCGCCGGCCATTGGGGGCGGTGGTTGTTGCTGCCGCCATTGTTGCGAGAGGCGTAGTTGTTGCCGCCCCACTGGTGGCCGTTATTATTGCCGCCGCTGCCCTGCTGCCAGCCGCCGCTGCCGCCGTTATTGCCCTGCTGCGGCCATTGCTGATGGCCGCTGCCATTGCCGCCATGCTGCCAGCCGCCCTGCCAGCCACCTGCGCCGCCGTTATTACCTTGTTGCGGCCATTGCTGGTGACCGTTGCCGTTCTGGTTCCAGCCGCCATTGCCGCCGTTATTGCCTTGTTGCGGCCATTGCTGGTGACCGTTGCCGTTCTGGTTCCAGCCGCCGTTATTGCCTTGCTGCGGCCATTGCTGGTGCCCGTTGCCATTGTGGTTCCAGCCGCCATTGCCGCCGTTATTGCCATGCTGCCAGCCGCCATCATGGTCGTGATGGTGCTGCCAGTCGTTGTCATGGCCATAGCCGCCGCCGTAATAGCCACCACCACCGTAATAGCCACCCGACCCGCCGTAATAGCCGCCCGACCCGCCGTAATAGCCAAAGCCCAGGGAGTAGTCGGGGTAATAGCCATAGCTGGGTGCATAGGAATAGTCGGGCGCGTAGGCGCCGCCGTAGGCCTGCGATCCGTAATCGCCGCCATAGCCATACCCGCCCGAACCGTAGCCGCCGCCATAAGCGACGCAGCCTGACAGCCCGCCTGCCAGCAGCAGGGATGCCAGAATCTTTGAAAGGTTGCGCAAGGGATGCCTCTCCCGATTTGAAGTCTCGCTTACTTTACTTCACGGCGATGCCGGACATTTCCTGCGGCCAGCTTGACAAGAGGCAAAGCCGGGCAAATCCTCGCCAGCCTCTGGTGGCTCCGGCCGGCGAAGGGTCCGGCTGAGGTATCGCCGCCATATCGTTGGTCGAGGCCGGAATTGCCGACAGTCGTCAGCCTCGGGGGATTGGCGTTATGCATTGCCCGGCCGTTCGCTTCGGTCTGATTTTGGCGGCGGCGCTTGCTGCCGCACCGTCCTTTGCCCGGGCGGCCGATCTATCCGGATCGAGCTGGACCATGGTCATCACTGAGGAATGTCAGCTCGGTCAGATCGGCAAGATCCTGCTGCAGACCGGCGGCACGGCCCAGGCTTCCGCGGTCGTGGAAACCTCTGTTGGCAGCAACACCGCCACGGCCGATACCCAGTCGACGGATCTGGATGGAACCTGGTCCTATTCGGACAACATGCTCCACCTATCCTTCAATGAAGGATCGCTCACCCTCGACGGTCCGGTAAAGGATGGCAAGTTCACGGCGAAAGCGGTGATGAAGACAGATTTGGGCGATCCCTTGGAACAGAACTGCCTGCTGAAGCAGAACTAGACCCGCGCCAGACACTCGCGCCAAGCTCTCTTATTTGATCGCCGCGTCCAGCGAGCCAATGCGCGCATTCAGCGCCTGGATCGCCGCAAAACACACACCGATGCCGTCCAGCGGATGGATCGACTTGCCATCGCCGAGACCGAAGGCGGTGTGGAAATCGCCGGCCCGGATCGCGCCCACTTCGAGCGGCATCCGCCGCGCACGGCTAAGCAGCGTCGCCGCATCGACACCACCCTCTGGTGTCTTGAACTGGCGGCTCGATTCACAGGGGCTGCAGGACTGCGCCTTGACGGATTTGCCTCCCGCCGCCAGCATCAGTGTTACAGCAGGCGCCGAAATGGCGACGAACCGTCCTAGTTTCTTGAGCGCAGCACGCCGGTCTGCTGCCAGCTGCTTGGCCTGTTCGATAGCGCCATTCGCCGGCGATTTATTCTCGTCCAACTTCAGCTTCCCCCGTTTTTATCTTGGTTGGCGAACCGATAGGTTCAGGCGGCTTTGGCTTGTTTCGCCTTTTGCAATTCCGCTTCAAGGCTCTCGACCTTTTGCGTCAGCGCCTGGATGGCCGCGAGGCAGACGCCAATCGCATCGATCGGGTTGATGGTAACGCCATCGCCCACGCCGAACGCCGCCTGGAAATCCTCGGCGTAGGGGCCGATATGCGGACGCGTTTCCAGCCCGGTTTCCGCCTTGTAGCGCCAGGTTTCCACCGGCAGCGCGGCGACCGCCGCCAGCAAGGCTGTCGTATCGATGCCGCCATCGGTCGTCTTGAAGGTCCGGCTCGAGGGAACGCAGGGGCTGCAAGGCACGGCCTTGGCGGATTTGCTTCCCGCTGCCAGCATCAATGTGACTGCCGGTGCGGAAATTGCGACGAACCGCCCGATTTTTTTCAGGGCGGCGCGCCGTTCGGCCGCCACCTGTTCGGCTTCATCCACCACCGGTCTGATCTCGTCCGTCACTGGCATCCCCCGTTGTCGGCGGCCACTGGGGCCATCAATGGCGATCAGTGGCTGAAGGTTGGCACAAGTTGCAAGAGTGTAGCAGCGCCGGCTCCGACCCGCAATTTTCTCGCCGGTGCCGGCGGCGCCTTTCTTGACAGCCGGCAGGGCCGAAGCGAGCATGCCGCCCATGCGAGAACCCCTGCACGGCCCGTTTGTGTGGACGGGCGATGAACTGGCCGGTTCATCCGCCTGGCGCTTCACGCTGACGAGCGCCATGAACGCGGAAATCGACGCGGCGTTCCGGCGCTTTCGCCAGGGCGGTGCTGATTGGCAGAACATGCGCCGCGAGAATTTCCCGCTGCCGCAGACACAGGGCCTGCTGGACGAGGTTTCCGAAACGCTGGAGTATGGCCTCGGCCTTGCCAGGCTTTCCGGCCTGCCGGTTGCCCAATACAGCGACGACGATCTCAAATTCATCTGGTACGGCATCGGCCTTCATCTCGGAACGCCGGTCTCGCAAAGCCATGCGGGCTTACGCCTGAAAGTCATCCGCGACGAGGGCGCCACCGTGGGCGAGGTCTATGGCGAGATGCGCGAAGCAGGCGGGCCTAGCTTCCTTTCTGCCTATGCGCGCGCGGTCTCCAACGGGCCGCTGCGCTTCCACACCGATCGCACCGATGTGGTGGGGCTGCTCTGCATCGACCAGGCAGCCTCGGGCGGCTTGAGCAAGATCGCCAGCACCGTCGCTGTCCATAACGAGATCTTGCGCCGGCGGCCCGATCTGCTCGATGAACTGTTCCGGCCCTATCCGCGCAGCCGCCTGGGCGAGGAAAAGGACGGCGGCGAAATGATCTACATGCTGCCGGTCTTCGGCCTGCGCGAGGGTCATTTCACCAGCCATTATTCGCGCACCTATATCGAGGCGGCGCAGAAGCTGCCTGATGTGCCGCGCTTGACCCCTCGGCAGATGGAGGCGATCGACCTGCTGGCCGAGGTGGCGGAAAGCCTTTGCTATCGCATGCATTTCCAGCCGGGCGACATGCAGTTCCTGAACAATCACGTCGTCTATCATGCGCGCGACGCCTTTGCCGACGATACAGCGGCGGGGCGCGTGCGCCGTCTGCTACGTTTGTGGCTGGCCATGCCTAACAGCCGGCCCTTGCCCGAGGACCATGCGGTCCTTTGGGGCAATGTTGCGGCGGGGGCACTACGCGGGGGCATCGGGGTTTCCAGGGAGTAAGGCGGGAACAACCCGCCGAGTCTTTGTCGTTCTGATTTATCACTGAGGAAAAGCATGTCATTTCATATGCGCCCGGGTCATCTGCGCCCGGGGATTCTGGCGGTGGCAATCGCATTTGCCACCCTGTTGCCGTTTCGCATGGCTCATGCCGAGATCGGCGACGCTGCCACCTGCGAAAGCGGCACCGATCCCAGCGTCGTGATCGCGGCCTGCTCGCCGATTATCGAGGCCGGCGGCACGCATGAGTTGAGCCTGGAGCTGGCGCTCGACGATCGTTGCTCGGCCCTCAACGATCTCGGCCACTTCGAGCTGGCACTGAAGGATTGCGCGGATGCGCTTGCGCTGAATCCGGGTTTCGCCCGCAGCTACAACAATCGCGGCAATGCCTATGCCGGGCTGCAGCGCTACCCAGAAGCCATCGCCGATTACGACGCCGCCATTCGCCAGGATCCGGCTTTCGAGTTCGCCTTTTACAACCGCGGCCTGGCCTATCAGGCGCTGGGCCGATACGAGCAGGCGGTGGAGGATTACAGTGCGGCCATCCGCCTCGCGCCGCGCGATTCCCTGAACTATCTTGCGCGCTGCAACACCTACGCCGTCGCGGGCGACGCGGCACATGCCGTCGCCGATTGCAACAAATCGCTCGAACTGGATCCAGGCAACACATCGCAGGCGCTGAACGGCCGCGGCTATGCCTATTTGCGCGCCGGCGATCTCGACCAGGCCATCGCCGATTATGACGCCGCACTCCGGCTCAATCCAAGCATCATCGGCTCTATCTACGGTCGCGGCGTTGCCTATGCCCGCAAGGGCCACCAGGCCGAGGCCGAGAAAGACATCAGCACCGCGCGCATTATGGATCCGAATATCGATCGCGAGATGGCCGCGATCCACATCACAGCCCCCGCCGGAATTTGAGAAACGAATCCCTCATCCTGAGCCTGTCGAACCATGAGGTCATTTCAGCCTCACCCTTCGACAGGCTGAGGGTGAGGATTATTCTGATCTAGATATGCTGCGGATAGAGATGGTCGAGCGCGCGGGCGATCAGCGCTTCGCTCAGGACCGGAGCGACCTTGCGATAGGCGCAGGCCTCGATGATGTGATCGACGATGAAGCGCGGCTGATAGCAGGCCAGCGGAAATTGCCGCCGCTCCCGCAGCTCGCCTAGCAGCCAGTCGAACAGCAGATCGGCAACCTCCAGGCCGCGCTCGGCGGCCTCGCGCCTCAGAATGGCGCCGAACTGTTCGATCGAGGGCGCGCCGAGACGGATCTTGTAGGGGATGCGCCGCAGGAAGGCCGCATCCATCAGGTCGCTCGGCGACAGATTGGTGCAGAACAGCACCAGCACATCGAAGGGAACCGGGAACGTCGCCCCTGTATGAAGCTTCAGATAGTCGACATGTTCTTCCAGCGGGATCATCCAGCGGTTCAGCAGATCCTTGGGCTGGACGATCTGGCGGCCGAAATCGTCGATAACAAAGGTGCCGCCAATGGCCTTGATATGCAACGGAGCCTCGTAATAGTTCGACTCCGTGACATGGCGGAGCTCCAGCATGTCGAGGCTGAATTCGCCGCCGGTGATCACCACCGGCCGCCGGCACGGAACCCAGCGATGGTCGAAGTTCTCGTGGCGCAGCTTCACCGGCGTCAGGTTAGGCTTGTCCGTCGCGGCGTTGACCTCCTGATGCACCTTGGGATCGAAGATCTTGATGATCTGGCCCTCGACCTCGATGCAATAGGGCACGTGGATCACATCGGCGAAGACCCGGCCGATCCGGCGCGCAACGGAGCTTTTGCCGTTACCGGGCGGCCCGTAAAACAGGATCGAGCGGCCCGCCTTTATGGCCGGGCCTACCGCCTCCACGATTTCTTCCGGCAGCACCAGATCGCCGAGTGAATCGCGCAGCCGCGCTGCCTCGTCGCGGGCATGGGCCAGTTTCTGGCGCTTCGCGCGCTCGGTATATGCCGCGAGCGAGACCGGCGCCGGGCCGATGTAGCTGCTCTTCTCCACGGCCTCGATGGCCGCCAGCCGCCCTGCGGCGGTCAGCGAATATGTCAGCACCGGCAGCGTGATGCGCGCAGTGGCACCGGTGACCTTCAGCAGTTTCTGCTCGATCGCCTCTTCGATCAGCGTGCCGATCACATGGCTCGGCAGTTTCAGGGTCTGGCTCAGCCCCGGCAGACTGTCGACGCCGCCGCGGTAGAGCGCTTTCAACAGCAGCCCATGGAGGATCGAACGGGCCACGCCCGTCCCCTCGACCGAGCCGGGCAGGCTCGGCGGCATGGTGTGCAGCGCTGTATGGATCTGCTCCGGCGTCACAAGCTTGAGCGCCAGCAGATTGTCGGTGATCCGTCCGCCCCGCGCCTCGCTGCGCTCGACGGCGCGGGCAAGATCGACGGGCCGTATCACCCCTTCGGCGACGAGAAACTCCTCCAGGCGCATCGGTGCGAGCCCCCTTTGGTGGCTCCCCTTTGTGGCCCGCCAGCACGGGCCTCGCGAATCACTTATAGAGCCGCGCAATTAAGTCACAAGAAGAACTGCTCGCTAACCCTTGGTATGTCCTCATTTTGCCACAATCATAGGGGATAACTAAAAATCATATGTTGATATTGAAATAAATATTAAAAGTTGCTCATGATAGTAACCAGATCATCCGTCGCGAGCCAATATGCAAGGCAGCACGGCCCGCGTTGACGCCCGCCGCAATCGGCCTCTATACCAGCGGCCTGTCCGCTCCACCCCGGTATCCCCGCCCAGGTATCCGCTTGGCTTCTCTTCCCGCTCCCTCGCTGCTGCTCCGCCAGATGTTGGATGCAGCCTTGGCCGCCTGCAACCCGGCCCTTTGCGTGCCGCAACATCTGCCGGCGGCGCCGAAGGGCCGCACCGTGGTGGTTGGTGCCGGCAAGGCCGCCGCCGCCATGGCCCGCACGGCCGAGAAGAACTGGCCGGGCCCGCTCAGCGGCCTGGTGGTCACCCGCTATGGTCATGGCGTGGCTTGCGAGCGGATCGAGGTGGTCGAGGCTTCCCATCCGGTTCCTGACGCTGCGGGCGCCAAGGCAGCCGAGCGCATCCTGGAATCGGTGAAGGGCTTGGGGCCGGACGATCTGGTGCTGTGCCTGATATCCGGCGGCGCCTCCGCGCTGCTGGCACTGGCCGCCCCCGGCCTGACGCTGGCCGACAAGCAGCAGGTGAACAAGGCGCTGCTCGCCTGCGGGGCGGCGATTTCGGAGATGAACTGCGTGCGCAAACATCTCTCGGCCATCAAGGGCGGCCGGCTGGCGGCCGCGGCATTTCCGGCGAAGGTGGTCACCTTGGTGATCTCCGACGTACCCGGCGACGATCTTTCCATCATCGGTTCGGGGCCGAGCGTGCCCGACCCCACGACCTTCGCTGACGCCCGCGCGATCTTCGAGAAATACAAAATCCCAAATTCGCCGGCCGTGGCCCGACGCCTCGCCTCGACCGACGAAACCCCGAAGCCCGGCGATCCGCGTTTTACCCGTGCCGAGACGATCCTGATTGCCCGGCCGCAGGATGCGCTTGCGGCGGCGGCCAGGGTGGCGCGCGAAGCCGGATATCTGCCCATCATCCTCGGCGACAGCCTGGAGGGCGAAGCGCGCGATGTCGCACTGGTCCATGCCGGCATTGCCCGCCAGATCGTCAATCACGGCCAGCCTGAAGCGGCGCCCGCCGCCCTCATCTCCGGCGGCGAGACGACGGTCACGCTGCGCGGCTCCGGCCGCGGCGGCCGTAACGCCGAATTCCTGTTGGCCCTTACCGTCGCGCTGAACGGCCAGCCCGGCATTCACGCGATTGCCTGCGATACCGACGGCATCGACGGCACCGAGGACAATGCCGGGGCGATCGCGGGACCCGACAGTCTTGCGCGCGCCCGGGCGAAAGGCTTGGATGCCAAGGCGATGCTTGCCAATAATGACGGCTATGGGTTTTTTGCCGGCATCGGCGACCTCATCGTCACGGGTCCGACACGAACCAATGTTAATGATTTCCGCGTGATCCTGGTGAGCCCCCCACAATGAGACGAGCCCGATGAGACGCCTGCGCAAGGCAAAGATCCTGGCCACATTGGGTCCGGCCAGCGGCACGATCGAGCGTATCCAGGCGCTGGTTGCGGCCGGCGCCGATGTGTTCCGCCTCAATCTCAGTCACGGAACCCATGCCGATCATCGCCTGCGCTACGATCTCGTGCGCCAAGTGGAGCGTGATACCGGCCGGCCCATCGGCGTGCTCGTCGATTTGCAGGGACCAAAGCTTCGCGTCGGCGCGTTCGAGGGTGGCGGCACCGATCTGGCCGCAGGATCGCATTTCCGCCTCGACCTCTCGCCGGCACCGGGCAATGCGACCCGCGCGCCCTTGCCGCATCCCGAAGTGCTGGCGGCACTCAGACCCGGCGCCGAGTTGCTGCTCGACGATGGCCGCATTCGGCTGCGCGTCGATCAGGCGGCATCCGATTGCTGCGAGACAACCGTCATGACCGGCGGGCGCCTGAGCGATCGCAAGGGGGTGAATCTCCCCGACGTTGTGCTGGGGCTTTCGCCGCTCACCGACAAGGATCGCACCGATCTGCAATTCGGCCTCGATCTCGGCGCCGACTGGATCGCGCTTTCCTTTGTCCAGCGGCCAGAGGATGTGGCGGAAGCGCGCCGGCTGATCGGCCAGCGCGCGGCCATCATCGTCAAGATCGAGAAGCCCTCGGCCCTTACTCATCTGGAGGAGTTGATCCAGCTTTCCGACGCCATCATGGTGGCGCGCGGCGATCTGGGCGTGGAAATGCCGCCAGAGGATGTGCCGAGTGCGCAAAAGCGCATCGTCGGTGCCTGCCGGCTGGCGGGTAAACCCGTCGTCGTCGCAACCCAGATGCTGGATTCCATGGTCCATGCGCCGGCACCCACGCGGGCTGAAGCCTCCGATGTCGCCACCGCGGTCTACGACGGCGCCGATGCGATGATGCTGTCGGCGGAATCTGCCAGCGGCGACTATCCGGTCGAATCCGTCGCCATGATGGACCGCATCATCGCCCGTACGGAGCGCGACCCGCTGCATCGCCGCCTGATGGCCGCCCAGCATCCGGAGCCGGAGGCAACCGCCGCCGATGCCATCAGTGCCGCGGCAGCCCAGGTGGCGCATACGCTCTCGGCCGCGGCCATCGTCACTTACACGACCTCGGGCTCCACCTCGCTGCGCGCGGCGCGCGAACGGCCGGATGTGCCGATCCTCTGTTTGACATCCAGCCTGCCCACGGCGCGGCGCCTGGCCTTAGTCTGGGGAACCCATTGCGTTGAGACCCCGGACGTCGACAGTTTTTCGGAGATGGTAGACAAGGCCTGCCGTATCGCGCGCGAGGAGACCTTCGCTGAGCCCGGCCAGCGCCTGGTGGTGACCGCCGGCGTTCCGTTCGGCACGCCAGGCTCCACCAACGTGCTGCGCATCGCCTGGGTAAAGGAATAGTCGATGGCGCTGACCCTTCGCCCCATCACACCCAGCATTGGCGTCGAGATCGCCGGCGTTCAGCTGTCGCGCATCGATGACGAGGATTTTGCCCGGCTTCATCGTGCCTTGCTCGACCGGCAGGTAATCGTGCTCCGTGATCAGCAACTCTCGCCCGAAGATCATCTGGCCTTCGCACGGCGCTTCGGCGAGCTGGAGCCGCCCCATCCCGTCTTCGCCCATCTGGCCGATCATCCTGAGGTCAGCGTGCTGGAAACCCGAGGCAACGAGGGCATCTACAACGACGAGTGGCATACCGATGTCACCTTCCGCGCCCAGCCGGCATTGGGCTCGATCCTTTATGCGCGCATCGTCCCGGAAAATGGCGGCGACACGCTCTGGGCCAGTATGTATGCGGCTTACGAGGCACTGAGCCCCGCCATCAAGCGCGCCATCGAAGGACTCTCGGCCATCCACGATATTTGTGGCGGCGGGCCTTATGGGCGCACCGCCAATTTTCGCGAGAGCGTGCTGGGGCAGCCCAACGGGCTGCAGCGTCTCGCCGAGATCCAGCAAAAATTTCCTCCGATGTCGCACCCGCTCGTGCGTGTGCATCCTGAGACCGGCCGGCGCGCGCTGTTCGTCAACCGCTCCTTCACCACCCGTATCGAGGGGCTGTCGAAACTGGAGAGCGCCTGGCTGCTGGGCTTGCTGCTGGAACATATGGAGCAGGTGAACTTCCAGATGCGCCATCGCTGGCGGCCGAATGATCTGGTGATGTGGGATAATCGCTGCACCCAGCATCTTGCGGTATCCGACTACGCACCCGCGCACAGGCTGATGCATCGCATCACCGTACAGGGCGACCGGCCTCGTGCCGCCTAGGCCCTGACTAGCGCCCGCCGCGCCGATATCCGCGGCGCCAGGGTGAAGATCGCCAGTGCGATCCAGACCAGCGAGAATGTCAGGTAATGGGCCCAGTGGAACGGCTCGTTGAAAACGAATCGCGCCAGCACGAACTGGATGCTGGGGGCGATGTACTGGAAAAAGCCGAGTACGCCATAGGGCAGCCGCCGTGCCGCGCAGGTGAACCAGAGCAGCGGCACAAACGTCACCGGGCCGGCCAGCGCCAGCAGCAGATCGGTCCGCCCGTCGGCCAACGTAAAGGCGTGGCCGAAGAACAGCAGCCCTGCCAGCGCGAAAGGAAACAGCATCGCAGTCTCGATGAACAGGCCGCCCAGCGCCTCGATGGCGACGATCTTCCTTAAAAGTCCGTATGTCGCGAAGCTGAGCGCCAGGCCCAGGCCAAGCCACGGCACCTGGCCATAGGCGATGATAAGGATCAGTACGCCGGTGGCCGCCAGCAGCATGGCGGCAATCACCGCGCGTGAAAGTTTCTCGCCGAGGAACAGGCGGCCGAGCAAAACATTCACCAGCGGATTGATGTATTGGCCGAGACTGGTTTCGGTCACATGGCCTATGCCGACGGCGTGGATATAAAGCAGCCAGTTCGTCGCGACGATGAGCGCCGTCACGCAGAGCGTAGAGATGGTGCGCCCCGTAGTGATCGCGCTCACGATCTGCGGCCATGACCGCGAGGCCAGCACCATTGGCAGCAGGATCGCCATCGACCAGACGATGCGGTGGCCCAGCACTTCCCCCGCCGGAATATCGGCGACGGCCTTGAAATAGAACGGGTTGAATCCCCAGCACAGGAAGGCGGCGAGCGCATAGAACACGCCGGCGCGCGCCCGGCTCTGATCGCTCCCTATCACGTCGAGGTCATCACGTTACGGCCGGTTCGCGCATCAGCCGCGGCGCCATGGTGAAAATCAGGATGGCGATCCAGATCAGCGCGAAGGTCACATAATGGGCGTGGCCGAAATGCTCGCCGAAGACGAACACGGCCAGCAGGAACTGAATGCTGGGCGAAATGAACTGGAAGAATCCCAATACGCTCAGCTTCAATCGCCGCGCCGCACAGGTAAACCAGAGCAGCGGCAGGAACGTCACCGGCCCGGCCAGGATCAGCAGCAGATCGGCCTTGATATCCGATGCGCTGAAGTCGTGACCGAAGAGCGCGAGTCCGACGACGGCGAAGGGAAACAGCATCACCGTTTCGATGAAGAGGCCGGGTAGAGCGTCGACCGCAACTACCTTGCGCAGCAGCCCATAGATGGCAAACGTGACGGCGAGCCCCAGCGCCAGCCAGGGCACCTCGCCATAGGCGATGACGAGGTTGAGCACACCGGCGGCGGCGAGGATTGCCGCCACGATCTGCGGCCGGCTGAGACGCTCGCCCAGGAAGACGCGGCCGAACATCACGTTTACCAGCGGATTGATGTAATAGCCGAGGCTCGATTCCAGGACCCGCCCCACCTCCACCGTGTGGATGTAAAGCAACCAGTTGATCCCGACGATGATCGAGGTGGCGGCAAGGGTGATGAAGGTCCGCCGTCCCGTCAGCGCCCGGATCACTTGAGGAAATTGGCGGGCATAAAGGATCAGCGGCAGCAGGAACAGCATCGACCAGACGACGCGATGCCCGAGGATTTCAAGCGTCGGGATATTGGCGACCGCCTTGAAGTAGAAGGGATTAAGACCCCAGGCGAAAAACGCCGCCAGGGCGTAGGCGACGCCGATGCGCGTTCGGTTGTGGTCGGTGATGGTCATGAGGTCGGGCGAGAGCAGACGAAAAATGGGCGGGGTGGTCGCAACTTAGCCGGTAAACTGGCTCTGTTCAAAGGTCCAGGCACAGCGCAAGCTTTGGCGTGATTGCCGGGAGAGGATAATGGCTGCTGAGGTCGTTGCCGAGAATCGCGCACCCAAGACGATCGTGCGCACCACCTGCCCGCGGGATTGCTACGATGCCTGTGGCATCGCGGTCATCAAGCGCGGCGACGTTATCACCAAGGTGGTGGGCGATCCCGACCATGCCGTCAGCCGCGGCGCGCTTTGCGGCAAATGTGCCCTTGCCTATAACGGCGCCTGGCGCGACGCGACCCAGCGTCTTGGCCGGCCTCTGAAGCGAAGTGGCCCCAAGGGTGAGGGCCGGTTCGAACCAGTCAGCTGGGATCAGGCGCTCGGCGAGATCGCCCAGCGCCTGACAGGGATTGCGGCGAAAGGCGAAGCGGCCTCGATCTTCCACACCCATTACACCGGCACCTGTTCCAAGATCGCCGGCAATTTCCCCATGCGCTTCTTCAACCGCCTGGGCGCCAGCGAGGTCGAGCCGGATACGATCTGCAATCTCGCCGGCCACGTAGCGTTCGATCTTGTCTTCGGCAGCTCCTATACCGGCTTCGATCCGAAAACGGCGAAGGACGCGGCCTGCATTCTCGTCTGGGGTGCCAATCCTTCCGCCTCTGCTCCGCATGCGCATAAACACTGGCTGCCGGAATCGCCAGCCAAGAAAATCGTCGTCGATCCGGTGCGCCATCCGACAGCAGCGGCAGCCGATCTCCATTTGCAGCCTTTCCCCGGCAGCGATGCAGCGCTCGCTTTCGCCATGCTGCATGTCATCCGCCGCGAGGGCCTGCTCGACCGCGCCTATCTCGAGCGCAACACCATCGGCTGGGATGAGGTCGAAACGAAGCTCGATTCTTGCACACCCGAATGGGGCGAACGCGTCACCGGCGTGCCGGCGACGTTGATCGAGGAAGCCGCGCGCCTCTACGGCAAAGGCCCATCGCTGCTCTGGCTGGGCCAGGGCCTGCAGCGCCAGCCCATGGGCGGCAATGTCTTTCGCGCCTGCGCGCTGCTGCCGGCGGCCACGGGCAATATCGGCAAGCCGGGCGCCGGGTTTTATTACCTCAATGGCGGGCGCCGCGGCATCGACGGCAATTATCTGAGCGGCGGGTCACTGCGCAAAGCACCGCCCAGCAGCATCAGCCATATGGATCTTGCCACGGCCCTGGAAGACCCGAAGAAAATCCAGGCACTGTTCTGCTGGAACATCAACATCGCGGCGTCGAACCCGGATCAGCAGCGCCTGCATCGTGCACTCAAGCGCGAAGACCTTCTGACGGTGGTGCTCGACCTGTTTCAAACCGATACCGCCGATTTCGCCGATTACGTTTTGCCGGCGGCGAGCTTCCTGGAGTTCGACGATATCGTCACATCCTATTTCAACCTGACCATCTCGCCGCAGGTCAAGGCGAGCGAGCCGGTCGGCGAAGCGTTGCCGAACCAGGAGATCTTCCGCCGCCTTTCCCGCGCCATGGGCTACGGCGAGTCGGAGCTTTACGAAAGCGATGAATCGATGCTGGCGGCGATGTGCCGTCAGGCCAGGCTCGCCGGCGGGTTTGCCGGGCTCAAGGCCAGCGGCACCGTCAATCCCTTCGCTGAACCGGTGATGCAGTTTGCCGACGGCAAATTCCCCACCCCCAGCGGGAAGATCGAGATCGCTTCGGCCAAGGCTGAATCCATGGGGCTGCCGCGCGTCCCGCTGCCCCATGTCGATGAGCGGCCAAAGGAAGGGCGGCTGCGCCTGCTCTCGCCGGCCTCGGCCTGGGCCATGAATACGAGCTATGCCAATGACGCCAGGAATCGCGGCAAGGTCGCGGAAGAGGGCGTGGTGCTGCATCCCGACGATGCCGCGGCCCGGGGCCTTAGCGAGGGCATGATGGTGCGGCTCGCCAACGAACAGGGTGAGATTGTCATGCCCCTGCATATCGCCGCTCGCATGCCCCGGGGCGTGGCGCTGGCGGTTAAGGGCGCCTGGCCCAAACTGATGCCGGAGCACCGCAACATCAACGCGCTGCATGCCGGCCGCAAGACCGATATGGGCGAAAGCACCTCGGTTCATGGTATTGAAGTGACGGTGTCGGCGGCGAGCTGACGCCGGCTCTTCGATCCGAGGGACCAGAACGATGAGTGAGGGCGCCAACGGCGCGCCGGCGGTTTCATCCGCCGCCCCGACCTGGCGCGACGTGCTGTTCGGGCCCTCGCGCCGCACGGTCTGGACGATCAGCATCGGCGTCGCCATCCAGGCCTTCGGCTGGTTCCTCATCTCCACCATCATGCCCAGCGTGGTGCTTCAGCTCGGCCGGCCTGAGGAGCTGAGCTGGGGTACGACCGCCTTCCTCGCTCTATCGGTGCCGGGCAGCGCCAGTGCGGGCTATCTCAAGCACCGCTTCGGCGCCCGCCCCGTGCTGCTCGCCGCCGGCAGCCTCGTCATCGCTTCGAACCTGCTGGGACTTCTCTCCCCCAGCATGGATGTGTTCCTGTTGTCGCGCGCGGTGCAGGGGCTGGGCGAAGGCCAGGTGCTGGCGCTCTGCTATATCCTCGTGGGCGATTCCCTGGCGCCGCGCGAAGTAAGTCCCGCCTTCGCCATCGTCGCCGTGGTCTGGGCGCTCGCAACCCTGATCGGGCCGTGGCTCGCCGGGCTGTTGACCGCAATCGCCTCGTGGCGGCTGGCTTTCACCCCGCTGCTGCTGCTCGCCGGGACTTTCCTCTGGCTCATCGCCACCGATCGCAAGCTGGCGGAGCGTCCGGCCACGGCATCGGGCATGCTGCCGCTGGGGCGCCTGGCGATCATCGCCCTCACCATCGGCGCCGTCTCGTTTGCCGGCGCTACCCGCAACTTTTCCCTCGCCGCAGCCTTGCTGGTTGTCGGCATTGTGCTGATCAGCCTTTGCTTTCGTCTCGACAGGCGCAGCCCCTCGCATCTCTTCCCCACCCGCCTGCTTTCGCTGCGCGATCCCTCGACGCTCGGCATATGGATTCTGGCGCTGATGTTCGGCACCGAAGCCGCGGCACCGCTCTACATGGCCTATTTCGTCCAGGTCGGTCACGGCACGTCGGTTTTCTTCGCCGGCCAATTCTCGGCAATCACCGCCCTCGCCTGGTCGCTGAGCGCCATCTACATCAGCCGCTACGATAAATCCGTCGGCCAGCCGATGCTGATCCTGGGGCCTCTCCTGCTGACCCTGGGCCTGGCCGCGCTCATGTTCTGGACCGTCATGCCGCTCTATATCAGCGCCTTTGCGTTGATCTCGCTCGGTGCCGGCTTCGGCCTCAGCTACACGTTTTTCACCGAATATGTGATCGGCCTGTCGCCGGAGGGCGAGCGCGACGTCACCGCCGGCGCGATACCCACATTGGAAAACACCTGTGCTGCGATCGGCGCGGCGCTGGCTGGCCTGCTGGGAAACATGGCGGGCTTCGGTACTTCGGGTGCTGCGGATATTCCCGCGGCTGTGCCGGTGGCGGTCTTTGGTGTCAGCGCCCTGGTCTCGCTGTTCACCTTTTTCTGCGCGTTGCGCTTTTACCGGCTGGTCTCGCGCACGTGACTAACACCCCCTCGCCTTGATCCTGTCCCCCATTGAAGAATGGGGGCGAGGAAAAAGAAGCGCTCTGCCACTCGCTCTCCCGCTTGCCGGAGAGGGTAGCTAAATCGACTTCGCCGCCAGGCTCTTCTTCATTTCCTCGGCATCCTGGCGGATGCCGGGCATGTTGGGATTGATCGCCAGTGCCTTCTCGAAGGCGTCGAGCGCTTCCTTTTCCTTGTCCAGCTGCGCATTGCACAGGCCAAGGCCGGAGAGCGCTCCGAAATGCCGCGGTTCGAGTTCCAGGGTCTTGGCGATGTCCTTCATGGAATCGTCGTAGCGGCCAAGCATGTAGAGCGCGGTCGCCCGCTTGTTCCAGCCCTCGGCGAAATCGGGAGCGAGCTGCACGACACGGCCGAAGGCGCGATAGGCCTGGTTGTAGTCCTCGTCGCTGAGCGCCGAACTGCCGATCGCCATCAGCGCGTCGACATTCTGGTCGCCGGACTGCGACCAGATCTCCCAGATCTTCGCTTCGATGGGTTGGGAATCTTGGGGCGAATTGGCGGCCTTCAGCTGGGTGAACAGTTTTTCCAGGCGCGGGTCTTTCTGGTCGGCCAAAGCGGGCGACAGGCTGAATCCGAAAAACACCAGGAAGAGGAGTGCTGCGGCGAGCTTCTGCATGCTGCGATTATCCGACGCTAAACCTCGCGAGCCCAACAGAAAATTCATTACTTGCCTGTTATCCGCCCGCCCTGCGATCCTGCGCGCTTCCCCGCAATACAGGTCGGGTCATGCAGATTTCAGATTGTTTTTCAGCCGATTATGCGACGGCGCGGGAAAAATTCACCGCCGCGGCCAGGCATGCTTCGGCCCGCCTCGAGAGTCATCACAATCCTGCGACCGGCCCCGACGGGTTGAAGCTGTCGGCGGAGAGTGCCTGGCTTGGGCCACGCGATGCAGATCGGGTTCTGATCGTCATGTCGGGAACCCATGGGGCAGAGACCTTCAGCGGCTCGGCCATTCAGATCGGCCTGCTGCAAAGCGGCATTGCCAAGGAGATCGCGGGCGGGCTCGGGGTGCTGATGATCCATGCCATCAACCCGAGCGGCTTTGCCTGGGTCCGGCGAGTCACCGAAGGCAATATCGATCTCAACCGGAATTTCGTGACCCACGGCGCAAACTATCCGTCCAACGCTGGCTACGAGACGTTGCGCGATGCCATCTGTCCCGATGAGTGGCATGGCGAAGCGAAGGCAAAGGCGGATGCGAAATTGCTGGCTTATGGCGCGGAGCATGGTCCCATGGCGCTGCAAGCGGCCATCATGTCGGGCCA
>DASXQK010000171.1:0-4283 GCA_036493015.1 Dongiaceae bacterium
GCGTCCGATCATCGGCAAGGGGCTACAGAGAAATAGCCGGAATGGCAAGCACCTCACAGCTGGAATTCCCTCTCGCCCATACTTCAAGGGGGAGAGGCAAGGTGAGGGGGTGTCGATTGCGGGCTCGCTGCGGTTAAGCCCTCACCCTACCCTCTCCCGCTCCCAAGCGCGGCAGAGGGATCATTCTTTGAAGCGCGATCTAGCCCGCGATCCGCACCAGATGCACGTCGGTGACCGGCTTCTTGCCGAAATGGGAATGAAGCGCACGGCGGATGGCGATGCGGGCCACCTCGCGAACCGCCGCGTCATCGGCGAGCTTGGCGGCGGAGAGATCGGCAACGGCCTTACCCGCCGCCGACGCAGCCGCCAGCACCGCTTCATCGCCGGAATCCTCGCCGGCCAGCCCATGGATCGTGATCTGCGGGCGGCCAAGCAGCTTCCCCCCGCTGCTCAGTACCAGTGTTGCGACAGCCGTGCCGTTGAAGGCCATGCGCTGGCGCACCTTCAGCGAGGCCCCTTCCAGCGGCACCAGCATCTTGCCATCAAGGCCGAGGCGCCCGGAAACCTCCTGCCCCACAATCTCGCCCGGCCCCGGCGCCAGGCGGATCATCGTGCCGTTCTCCGCCAGCAGCGCCTCACGCACCTGGCAGCCCTGGGCCAGTTCGATATGGGCGCGCAGATGGCGCAGTTCGCCATGCACCGGCACGGCAATGCGCGGCTTGATCCAGCGATACATGTCGGCCAGATCGTCGCGGGCCGGATGGCCGGAGACATGGATGAAATGGTCGCGCTCGGTGATGATCCGCACACCGCGATGGATCAGGGCGTTATGCAGCTCGCCGATGGAATGTTCGTTGCCCGGGATGATGCGGGAAGAAAAGATCGCGGCGTCACCCGCTTCCAACGCCACATCGGGATGCTCGCCGCGCGCGATCCGGGCCAGCGCCGAGCGCGGCTCGCCCTGGCTGCCGGTGCAGATCATCAGCACCTTGTCGCGCGGCAGGTGGCCGATATCGTCCTCGTCGATGAAGTCAGGCAGGCCGGTCAGATAGCCGGTCTCCTGCGCCGCCTCGACCATGCGCCAGAGCGAGCGGCCGACAAGCCCGACATGGCGGTCATGGGCGAGTGCCGCGCGGGTCACGCTTTCGATACGGGCCAGGTTGCTGGCAAAGCACGCAACCGCAATGCGCTGGTCGAACTCGCCGATCAATTTATCCAGGCTTTGGCGAACCTCGGCTTCGGAGCCGGAGCTGCCCTCGACCAGCACATTGGTCGAATCGCAGATCATCGCCAGCACGCCTTCGTCGCCCAAAGCGCGAAGCGCGTTCTCATCCGTGATGGGACCTATGACCGGATCGGGATCGAGCTTCCAGTCGCCGGTATGCAGCACCGCCCCCAGTTTCGTGCGGATGACCACCGCATTGGGTTCGGGTATCGAATGGGTGATGCTGATCAGCTCGATCTCGAAAGGCCCGACCGTGAAGCTGCCCGACAGGGGGATTTCAGTGATGCGCGCCTCGCTCAGCAGGTTCGCTTCCGCCAGCTTGCGGCGCAGAACGGCAGCCGTAAAGGGCGTGGCATAGATCGGACAGCGCAGTTTCGGCCAGAGATAGGGCACCGCCCCGATATGGTCTTCATGCGCGTGGGTCAGCACGAGGCCGGCCAGCTGGCCGCGCCGTTCCACGATGAAGGACGGATCGGGCATGATCACGTCGACGCCCGGCGTATCGTCCTTGCCGAAGGTGATGCCGAGATCGACCATCAGCCATTTGCCGGCATGACCATAGAGATTGAGGTTCATGCCGATCTCGCCGCACCCGCCCAAGGGCAGGAACAGCAACTCACCGGCGCCCGGTGCACCGTTCATCGGACCTTCGGCTGGTTGCGGCCCGTGGATATATTGCGGCCCGTGGGTTTGTTGCGACGATGAATCTCGACCAGGCCGCGCATGGTGATTTCCGGCTCCAGCCGGCGGATGACCGGTGTCGCATCGACGAACAGCGGCGCCAGCCCGCCGGTGGCGATCACCGAGAGTGGTGCCCCGAATTCCTTGCGGATGCGCTCGACCACACCCTCGATCAGCCCGACATAGCCCCAGAAGATGCCGGACTGCATGGCCTCCAGCGTGTTCTTGCCGATGACGCGCGATGGTGCAGCCACCGCGATGCGCGGCAGCATGGCTGTCGCGCCGTGGAGTGCCTCCAGGCTGAGATTGATGCCCGGCGAGATGACGCCGCCGGTGTAGTTGCCCTCGCCATCCACCACGTCGAAGGTCGTGGCGGTGCCGAAATCGACGATGATGAGCGGCTCGGGGCAGAGAAGATGCCCGCCCACCGCATTGGCCAGGCGATCGGCGCCCACTTCGTTCGGCCGGTCGAGCAGCACCTTGATGCCGAGATTGACGCCAGGCTCACCCACGACCAGCGGCTTCGTGCCGAGATGCTTTTCGCACAGCATGCGCAGATGCAGCAGCGCCTGGGGCACGACGGTCGCGATGATGGATTGGGTGATCTTGTGGCGGTCGATACCGGCCAGCGTCATGAGCTGGCTGATCCAGACGAGATACTCGTCGGCGGTCCGACCGCTCTCGGTGCGCAGGCGCCAATCGCCCACCATCCGGTCACCGTCGAACAGGCCGAATTTGACGTTGGTGTTGTTGGCATTGATGGCGAGCAGCATCGCGTTCAGCTCCTAGGCTGCCGGATAGAATACGTCGCCGGCGGTCACGAGGCGATGGCGGCCATCGGCAAGCTCCAGGTCCAGCGCGCCGGTGCGGTCCAGCGCCGCAAAGCGGCCTTTCAATGTGGCGCTTTCCAGCCGCACCTCGATCGGCTCGCCGAGGCCCTGGGCGAAGTCGAGCCAGCGCGTCCGGACCGGCGCAAAGCCATCGCCCTGCCAGCGCCGGTACCATGCCAGCAGGCGCTCCGCCAGGCTTTCGAGCAGCGCCTCCACCGTCACTTGCGAGCCGGCAGCGCGCAGCGAGGTCGCGCGATAGGGGGTATCGGCCGGATGGCTTTCGACATTGATGCCCATGCCGAGCACCAGCGCCTCGACATTACGCCCGGCAGCCTCTGCCTCCGGCAGGATGCCGGCGGTCTTGGCGCCGTCGATCAACAGGTCGTTTGGCCATTTACAGCTGAGGCGCCTGGCGGCCGGCAGTGCGGCGTGCAGGGCCTCGGCCATCCCCACGGCCGCGACGAAGCCCAGCTGTGCTGCTTCGGCCGGCGGCACGGCAGGGCGCAGCAGCAGCGAAACGTAGAGATTGCCCGGCGGCGATGACCAGGACCGGCCGCGCCGCCCTCGCCCGCCGGTCTGCTGCTTCGCCCAGAGGATGGTGCCTTCCGGCGCGCCGGTGCGGGCGCGGGCAAGCGCCTCTTCATTGGTGCTGCCGATGCTATCGAATGCTTTGAGGGAAAAGAAAGCCGGAAGGTTCGGCCGCCCCGTCATCTGGCGAATAGACTCATCCGCCGAACAGAGAGGCTGCCGCCGCCTGGGCCGCACCCAGCAGCGGGCCGGGCGCGGCGAAGAACAGCAGGATCGCCAGACCGCTTACCGCCAGGACGACGGAGACTTCGGGGCCCTGGGAGCGATCGAAAGCCGCTGCCGGCTCGTCGAAATACATCACCTTGATGATGCGCAAATAGTAATAGGCGCCGATCACGCTGCTCACCACGCCGATGACGGCGAGCACATAGAGATGCTGGGTGATGGCCGGCAGGAAGACATAGAGCTTGCCGAAGAATCCGGCGAGCGGGGGGATGCCCGCCATGGAGAACATGAACAGCGCCATGGCGGCGGCGGTCAGCGGATCGCTGCGCGACAAGCCCGCGAGATCGGTGATCTCCTCCACCATCACGCCCTTGCGGCGCATCGAGAGGATGCAGGCGAAGGCACCCAGCGTCATGCAGACATAGATCGCCATATAAATCATCAGGCCGCGGATGCCCTCAGCGGTGCCGGCGGCAAGGCCGACCAGGGCATAGCCCACATTGCCGATGGAGCTATAGGCCATCAGCCGCTTGATGTTGCGCTGGTTCACGCCGGCAACCGCGCCCAGCACCATGGAAGCGATCGAGATGAAGACGATGATCTGGCGCCAATCGGCCACCAGATGGCCGAAGGGTCCCGTCATGACCCGTACGAAAAGCGCGATGGCTGCAACCTTGGGTGCGGCGGAGAAGAAGGCGGTCACCGGCGTGGGTGCGCCTTCATAGACGTCCGGCGTCCACATATGGAACGGCACGGCCGAGACCTTGAAGGCAAGGCCCGACACGACGAAGACG
>DASXQK010000172.1:0-8907 GCA_036493015.1 Dongiaceae bacterium
AGCTTCTGCCCGGTGGAATAGGCCAGCACGATCGTCTGGCAGGCACGCTCCAGGTAATAGAGATCCTCGAAGGCCTCGGCCACGCTGGCGCCCGCTATCAGCACCCCGTGATTGCCCATCATCATGCGGCTCTTATTACCCAGCACGCGCGCCAGGCGCTCGCCCTCGGCGCGATCGTCGGCGATGCCGCTGAAGTGGAGGTCGATCGCCATGCGGTTGAAGTAGCGCGCGGTGTTCTGCTCGATCGGCTTCAGTTCCGGATCGGCCAGCGTCGCCAGCGCCGTGGCATAGGGCGAATGCACATGCAGCAGGCATCGCGCATGGGGCAGGTTCGCATGGATGCCGCCATGGATGCTCCAGGCGGAGGCATCCGGCGCATCGGCGCGCTTCATCGTCTCGGGATCGGTGCTGTCGAGGAGCAGCAGGTCGCTCGCCCGGATCAGCGAGAAATGCTTCCACTTCGGATTCATCAGGAACGTCTTGCCGTCGGGCGAGACCGCCAGGCTGAAATGATTGGCCACGGATTCATGCCAGTTCATCTGGGCCGCGATGCGGAAGGCCGCGGCGAGGTCGATCCGCATCTGCTGGAGCTCGGCATCGCTCGATTTGTTGGATTTCAGCGTGGTGACGTTGCTCATGGTGTCCTCCCGATGGGCCTCGCGCATATCCGGCCATAACTGGGACCGACCTTAACGAATTGAGGCCCCAGGGGGCAATATCAAGCAGGGCAACATCCAGCAGGGCAATATCCAGCGGGGCAATGCCTGCCAGGGCATGTCAGGCCGCCGCGGGCTGCAAGGCCCTGGGGCCCGCGGCCGGAATGCGGCAGACGACGGTCGTACCCTTGCCGGTCTCGGAGGTCAGTACGACGCTGCCGCCATGCAGCCCGATCAGGCTGCGCACCAGGGCAAGACCCAGCCCCACCCCGCTTTGCCGGCCGGTCCCGACCCTGACGAACTTGTCGAAGATGCGGGCCTGGTCGGCGGCGGCGATGCCGATACCGGTATCCGCCACGATGAACTCCGCCATGTCGGCGCTGCGCTGGGCGCTGACCGTGACCCGCCCCTTGGCCGGGGTGAATTTGATGGCGTTGCTGATCAGATTGAACAACGCCTGTTTCAGGCGGCGTTCATCGGCCACCAGGCCACCAATTTCAGAGGCGCCCTCGAAGGTCAGGTTGACTCCGCCGCTGCGCGCCCGCTCGGTCATCAGCGTGCCGAGATCGCGGAACAACGCGCTTACATCCACGGTGCCGGGGTCGAGCTGCAGATAGCCGGCCTCGATATTGGCGAGATCGAGGATGTCGTCGATCAGCGCCAGCAGCGTGCCGGAAGCCGAAACGATGCCGCTGGCATATTCGCCCTGGCGCTCGTTCAGCACGCCGAAGAAGCGCTGCTCCAGAATCTCGGCAAAGCCGATGATGGTGGTGAGCGGCGTGCGCAGTTCATAGGAGATGTTGGCGAGGAACTCGGTCTTCAGGCGGTCGGCCGTCTCCAGCGCCTCGTTGCGCTCGATCAAAGCGCGCTGGACCCGCACGCTGTCGCTGATATCGGCAAAACGAAAGAGTACGCCGCCATCGGGCAGCGGCAAGGCCACGAAATCCACCACGCGGGTATCGCTGCGGGTGAAACGCCCGGCCCGCGGGCGGCGATCCTCCAGCCCCGCGATCATCTGCTGGTGCAGGGCCTGCCAGTCATTGCCCTGAAGCAAAGGACGGAAGGCTTCGGCCACGTTTGCCAGGCGCGGCGAGCCCTCCAGCTGCTGGTCGCTCAGCTCCCACAAGCGGCCGAAGGCGGGGTTGCTGAGCTGCAGGCGCCCATCGCCACCGAACACGGCGATCCCTTCGCCCAGGTTGTCGAGGGTATCTCTCTGGACCTCTATCAACGTGTTGTAGGAGCGCTCCAGCGCCAGGCGATCGGTGACATCCTCGTGAATCAGCAATACGCCGCCGAAGGGATGGGGCACGGCCACCCGGCGGATAGTGGCGCCGGAAGGCTGGTGAACCAAATCTTCGATCGGCTCCACGATGCCCATCAGGCGGCGGATCTGTTCGCGCTTGAAGGCAGGAAAGTCCGGCAGATCCTCGATGCGCCGGCGCTCGCGCGCGACCTCATAGATGTCGTCCATGGTGGGCTCGGCCTTCAACATCGCCTCGCCCAGGTCGAACAGGCGGGCAAATGCCGTATTGAAAAAGCGCAGCCGCGTATCGGGCCCGAAGATGGCGACGGCCGCGCCGAGATTCTCCAGCAATTCGTCTTGTGAAGCGACCTGGCGCCCGAGTTCCGCCTGGATCGCCTCGATGGCGGTCACGTCGCGGGCATATCCCGCCATGCGCCCGCCGGAGAGCGGGACTTCGGCGAAGTCGAAGAGCAGGCGCTTGCCCGCGGTCACCAGATGATGGCTTTCCTCCTGCCGGCTGTTGAGCTGGCGCGCCCGGCGCGCCAGCGTTTTGCCGCCAGCGGCACCGCCGATTTCAACCCCATCGCGCAATACGCTGGCACGGTCTCGATCCAGCGCCTTGGCATAGGCCGTATTGCACCAGGTAACCGCCATGTCCGGCCCGCGCAGCCAGATGGGCAAAGGCAGGCTGTCAAGCAGGTCGGCAAAACCGTCGGGGGCGGCGGTGGCATCGGCCTCGGCTACCCAAAGCACATCGTCGCCTGCCGCGCTGCGCCCGCCGGTCAGCCGCAGAAGATTGCCGTCGGAGGCGCGCGCCAGCAGCAGATCGAAGGCTTTGCCCTGGCCCCGCAGCGCGCCGAAGGCCTCGAGGAACGTCGGCCGGTCGGCTTCGGCAATGCCCTCGGCGGGCAGCAGAACGGGACTTCCCAGCCGGCGGGCAAAGGCGGGCGAATGCCAGAAGGGGCCGACGCGCCGGCCGCGATAGACGGCAACACCGCCGGGCAATTCCTCCAGAAAGGCGAATAAGCGGCGCCGACGGATCAACCAGGCACGGCCGAAGAAAATGAGGGCCGCGATGCTTCCTGCGGCGATGAGGGCCACGGCGCCGAAGCCCCAGGCCACCCCGCCATCGCTCGCTTCGGCCGATGCCGGGTGCGCGGCAAAAAGGCCTGCCACGGCAATCGCTGCCGCCGGCCATCGATTCATGGATCGTTTAACGATTTGGTGAAGCGCGCCCACACGGGAACTGTAGGCAGGGAAGCCCCTGGCCCGCAACGCGGATGGCGCAGTCCCTCTGAGCAATCGTTTTACCCGGCATGCTCGCGAATGCGGGCATCCACGACTTGGCTAGCGAAGAAAGAAGCCCTGGATGCCCGGCTCAAGGCCGGGCATGACGACCCAGGGTGACCGAGATCAGTACCGATACGAATCCGACTTGAACGGTCCAGTGCCGGCGATGCCGAGATACTCCGCCTGCTTGTCGCTCAGTTTCGTCAGCTTGGCGCCGACCTTGGCGAGATGAAGGGCCGCCACCTTCTCGTCCAGATGCTTGGGCAGCACATAGACCTTGCGCTCGTATTTGCCATGGTTCTGCCAGAGCTCGATCTGGGCCAGCACCTGGTTGGTGAAAGAGGCGCTCATGACGAAGCTCGGATGACCGGTGGCGCAGCCGAGATTGACCAGCCGGCCTTCGGCCAGGACGATCAGGCGTTTGCCGTCGGGGAAGACGACCTCGTCCACTTGGGGCTTCACCTGCTCCCATTTGTAGTTGCGCAGCGCGCCGATCTGAATCTCGCTGTCGAAATGGCCGATATTGCAGACGATGGCGCGATCCTTCATGGCACGCATATGGTCGATGGTGATCACATCGACATTGCCGGTGGCGGTGACGAAGATATCGGCATGGGGGGCTGAATCCTCCATGGTCACGACCTGATAGCCTTCCATCGCCGCCTGCAGCGCGCAGATCGGATCGACCTCGGTGACCATCACGCGGGCACCGGCATTGCGCAGCGAGGCCGCACTGCCCTTGCCGACATCGCCATAGCCGCAGATGACGGCGACCTTGCCCGCCATCATGACGTCGGTTGCACGGCGGATGCCGTCCACCAGGCTTTCGCGCGTGCCATACAGATTGTCGAACTTCGACTTGGTGACGGAATCGTTCACATTGATGGCGGGGAACAGAAGCGTCTTCTTGTTCGCCATCTCGTAGAGGCGATGCACGCCGGTGGTGGTTTCCTCCGTCACGCCCTGGATCGCCTTGCCGTTCTTCTCGTACCAGCCGGCATCCTTTTTCAATTGCTTGGCGATCGCCGCGTAAAGGACCTCTTCCTCTTCGTTGGTCGGCTTGGCGATCAGCTTGGCATCCTTGGCCGCGCGCATGCCGAGATGGATCAGCAGGGTCGCATCGCCGCCATCGTCCAGGATCATGTTGGGCGTGCCGCCATCATGCCAGTCGAACAGGCGATGGGTGTATTCCCAGTATTCGACCAGGCTCTCGCCTTTATAGGCGAAGACCGGCGTGCCGCTGGCCGCGATGGCGGCGGCGGCATGGTCCTGGGTCGAATAGATATTGCAGGAGACCCAGCGCACATCGGCGCCCAGCGCCTTGAGCGTCTCGATCAGTACCGCCGTCTGGATCGTCATATGCAGCGATCCGGCGATGCGCGCGTCCTTCAGCGGCTTCGACTTGCCATATTCCTGGCGCAGCGCCATCAGGCCCGGCATTTCCGTCTCGGCGATGGCGATCTCGCGCCGGCCCCAATCGGCGAGCGAAATATCGGCAACCTTGTAGTCCTTGCTGGCGCTCATGGCGGGCACTCCTGAATCTCGGAACGGGCTTAGGAAGGTGTCTTCTCTGAGAAGGCGGGCCTTGTAGCAATTCAGGTCCTGAGGCGCAAGCCGAGGAGGTGCAAGCCAAGGAAGTTCAAGATGGGCAAAAATGAGTTCCACACCCTGAGCTTGTCGAGGGGTGAGGACCAAGCCTCATGCTTCGACAGGCTCAGCATGAGGAATTCATATTGGGTCCGTATCAGCGCCGCCTAAGCCGGCATCGCGGCGATCATGGCAATGGAAACGCGCAAGCCCGGCGGGCTGACCGGCAGCTTCGCGCCTTGGCGGGCCGGCGGCTTGTCCGGAAACCATTTGAGCCACTCCTCGTTGAGCCCAGCAAAGTCTTGCTCATGCACCAGGATGAAGGTCGCCTGCACGGCGTGCTTCAGGGAGGTGCCGGCGGCCTCCAGGATCGCGGAAATATTGCGCAGGCGCTGCGCCGTCTGCTCTGGATCGCCGGATACGAACACCAGGCCGGCGGCGACGACCGCCTGGCTATATTGCGGCGGCGTTTTCGGCGCGTTCGCCGTGGCGATGATCGTGCGGGTCACGATAGAGCGCTCCTTTCGGATTGCATCGGCGTTGTATCGCTCTCACCACCACGGAATCAGCGCGGTCGTGTAGAGCGAGTGAAGCCGCCAGCCCAGCGCCGAATAGAGCAAGCGGCCGTCAGGGGTCGCAACGAGCGCGGCGCGGGTTACGCCATTGGCCAGGGCGATGTTGCCGAGCTTCGTCATCAGGGCGCGAGCCAGGCCGCGGCGGCGATGATCCTCATGGGTGCGGATGCGATCGAAAACGGCAAGCCTTCCCACAGCGCCATCGACCAAGCCCAGCCGCCCGCTGGCGGCGATCTCCCCGGCCACGGTCTTTATGGAAGCCACCGTGAGCGGTAAACGCAAATCGAGCTCGAAGGCATGACCTTGCGGCAGGGAAGGCTCATCGGCCGCCTCCAGGCCACGCGACATCATGTATCCCGGCGCCGGAATCACCCAGCGCGGGGGCAGGATCGGCTGCACCACTTCCCAGGAAGCGCAGACCTTGATCAGGATCCAGGGTTCATGGATGCGCTCAGCCAGGCGACGCACATCCGCCGAGAGATGGTCGAAAACGTAGCGCTGCTTTTGCTCCGGCCAGCCGACATCGACACGAAGCGCGCCTGAATCGCGCACCGGCGGCGCCACCTCGCGGGTCAGCGACCAGCCATGAACCCAGGTTTCGACGAGCCCGGGATCGGCCTTCAGACCGCAGTCGGCTTCAAGCGAGGGCGTTAAAATCATCCAGCAATGCCGCGATCCGGCCCGCATCTGATTGTTCCATGATCAGGCGCGCGCAGCGGGCGGCCGAGAGGAATTCCAGGCTGCGCACCCGCTGTTTGACGCGCGGCAGCGAAGGCGAGGCCATGGAGAGTTCACGGATGCCAAGCCCGATCAGCAGCGGCGCATAGCGTGGATCACCGGCGATCTCGCCGCAGACCGAGATCGGGATACGCGCGCGCAACGCGGCTTCGGTTGCGAACTGGATCAGCCGCAGCACGGCGGGATGCAGCGGGTTATAGAGATGGGCCACCTGTTCTTCGCCGCGGTCGATGGCTAGCGTGTACATCGTCAGATCGTTGCTGCCGATGGCGAAGAAATCGGCCTCCTGCGCCAGCGCATCGGCGGCAAGGGCCGCCCCCGGTACTTCGATCATCACCCCCAAGGGCGGCAGGGGATCGGGCAATTTGACGCCCCGGCGCTTCAGGCGCCTCGCCACCGTCTGCATCGCCTCGCGCACCTGGCGGATCTCGCCCAGCGAGGAAATCATCGGCAGCAGGATGCGCACGGGGCCGTGGACTGCGGCGCGCAGCATGGCGCCAAGCTGGGCATCGAGCAGCGGACGTTCCTTGAGCGAGAGACGAATGGCGCGCAGGCCCAGCGCCGGATTGGCCTCGGCGACGTGATAGCCGGCCAGCGCCTGGGCCAACTTGTCGCCCCCCACATCCAGCGTGCGCGCCGTCATCGGCCGCCCGTCGAGGCCTTCGACGAGATCGCGCAGGGCCTGATATTGCTCGTCCTCGTCCGGCAAGGTGTCGCGGTTCATGAACATGAATTCGGTGCGCAGCAGGCCGATGCCCTGGGCGCCTGCCTCTATCGCCAGCGGCAGTTCGCGCGGCAATTCCAGATTGGCATAGAGCGCGATGTCGGTGCCGTCGCGGGTGACCGCGGGCAAGCGGCGCAGGCGGGTGAGCAGGCGCGTATCGCGCTCATGCTGGCCCTGGCGGCGGCGGTATTGGGCAAGCGTCTCGGCCGAGGGGCGGATGACGATGCGCCCCTCATCGCCATCGATGATCAAAGGATCGCCATTCTTGAGCGAGCCCAGCAATCCTGCGACGCCGAGCACGGCGGGCAATCCCAGCGAGCGCGCCATGATGGCGGTGTGGCTTTCCGCACCGCCCAGCATGGTGGCGAAACCGGCGACGAAATTGGGATCCATCAGCGCCGTATCGGCGGGCGTCAGCTCTTCGGCGACCAGGATCGTGCCCTCGGGCAGATGGGCGATGGCCGCGTATGGCGTCTTGGTCAGGTTGCGGATCAGCCGCTCGCCGACCTCGCGGATATCCACCGCGCGTGCCGCGAGATAGGCGTCATCGAGGCCCGCGAATTCCTGGGCGACCCGGGATATCTCCGCCTGCACTGCCGCCTCGGCATTGATGAGGTCGCGTTCGATCCGGCTTTCCACACCGCGCAGCACCCGCGAGCCCGAGAGCATCTGCAGATGGGCTTCCAGAAGAATGGCGATTTCTTCCGCCGCAGCGCCATGCAGGCCCGCGGCCTTGGCGCCCAGCTTGCGGATCTGCTTCTGTGCCGCGGCCACCGCCTTGGTGAAGCGCGCCTGCTCGGCCGCGACCTGGTGTTCCTCGATGGTGTATTCCGGCACGTTGACCGCGCCCGATTCCACCAGATGAACAATGCCCACGGCAATGCCGGAGGAAACGCCGACACCTTCGAAGGCCTGTTCCTTCCTCGCCCGGCGGCGCTTGCGTTCAATCTTCATCGAATTTCCGTCCGATGAGGGCGAGCACGGCACTCAGCGCCTTTTCCGCATCCGGTCCGCTGACCGTCACCTCGACCTCGTTGCCGAGTCCCGCTGACAGCATCATCAGCCCCATGATCGAGCGTCCGTTGGCGGTCAGATCGCCGCGGCGCACCTGGATTTCCGCTTCGAACTCGTTCGCGAGCTTGACGAACTTCGCCGCCGCGCGCGCATGCAGGCCGCGCTGGTTGCGGATGGTGGCCGCCCGGCTGTGATGCGTCGGCGTGGCCTCCATCGTCAACTGCCGGCGTCGGCCAGCAGCTGGGAGGCCACATTGATGTATTTGCGCCCGGCTTCCTGCGCCTGCATCACCGCGACCGGCAGCTTCGTGCTGCCGCGCACGCTGGCGAGCTTGATCAGCATCGGCAGGTTGACGCCGGCGATGACTTCGACATTGGCGCGGTCGAGCACGGAGATCGCGAGGTTGGAGGGCGTGCCGCCGAACATGTCGGTCAGCAATACCACGCCATCGCCCTCCTCCACCTTGGCCACGCTGTCGAGGATGTCGCGCCGGCGCTGCTCCATATCGTCCTCGGCGCCGATGCATACGGCCGCGACGCGTTGCTGCGGGCCGACCACATGTTCCAGCGCCGCGATGAATTCCGCGGCCAGGCGGCCATGGGTCACAAGTACCAATCCAATCATTTCTACGTCCTTCGTTTGACTCTTAGGCGTTTGCTTCAGGCGTCGTCGGCGCGTGCGATATCGCGGTGGCGCAACGAGACCGCACGGCCCTGGCTTGTCAGCCAGGCCGCCAGCCTCTCGGCGACGAATACGGAACGGTGGCGGCCGCCGGTGCAGCCGACGGCCAATGTCAGGTAGCTCTTGCCCTCGCGCTCGAAACCCGGGAGCAGCGGAATGAGCATGTCGGTCAGATCGCCGAAGAAGCGGCCGAAGGCAGGATCGGCCTCGACATGGCGGCCGACGGCGGCATCGCGGCCGGTCAAATCGCGCAGCTCCGGGCGGTAATGCGGATTGGCCAGGAACCGCACATCGAAGACGAGATCGGCTTCGCGCGGCAGGCCATGGCGATAGGAGAAAGACGTGACGGCGATGGCCAGGCCCGGCTGGCGCTCGAGGCCGAAATGCCCCTGCATCAGA